>JAAVYP010000015.1 GCA_022791195.1 Clostridiales bacterium
CACCCTGTCAAGCTATCTTTTCGTTTGATTTCAGCCCCTCTAACGAAGAACGTATTCATGTGCATAACAGCCATCAAACAAATATCCGTATTTCTGATAAAACTGCACCGCATGCTGATTCTCGCTGTCTACCCAATGCATAAAACGCACAGTGTTCGCCGCAAATTCCTGATGATAGCGAAAAAGCAAAGCCTTGCCATAGCCTTTTCCCTGCGACGAGGGTTCGGCCGCCAGCATCCGAATCGAAGCGGTGCTGATTTGTCGTTGGCCATAGAGAGCCGCGCACACATGGTTACCCTCGTAAATACAAAAGAGCGCATTCTCCTTAGCCTCCAGCGGTGCGGCATTGGAGGCGGAAATCACTTTCGTCAGTTCGTCCTTTTCGGGGAAATACGCATAAAGCGGGTCAAAAGCCACAGAAAACAGAGCCAAGATTGCGTCCTCGTCACCCGGACGGGCCCATTCCACCGAAACCGAAGAATTTGATGCACATGCGGCCTCATTGGCGTGCATCGTCATACGTGCGCTCTTTCGGCCTAATGTAAAGCCCATTTGTTCAAGACGGGCAAGCTCTGCTTGATTTTTAGGTGAAAGCTTGTTTTTGTATATATATTCAATCACAACAGGCCTGTCCATCCGAATGACATCGATCGGCCGATCGGGCGATATATAGTAGCAGCACCGATAAAATCCGTCCTCTTTTTCCAAAAACAAAACAGCAAAAGGGGTTTCCAATACCATCAGCCTTTCTTGGCCAATGAGGACCGCCAGCTTATCGGCTGTATAATAACAATTCGAGAGGGTGAAACCGTTCTCTTTTGCTTTGCTCACCCACAGCTTAAAATGTGTACTAGATTCAATCTTAACCATCGGCATATTCCTTTGCCAAGGCAGCACGGTCAATTTTTCCGTTCAGATTCACCGGCATTTGGTCGACTGCTATATAGATATTCGGCATCATGTATTTAGGCAAAGCTGCTTTAATATGCGTGATCAAAGCCATTTTATCGGCCGTTCCCTCGTACACCGCGACAATTTTTTCCTTTTTCTTGTTGTACAGGCAGCAAACACGTGCTACACCCTCAACCACATGCAGCGCCGCTTCAATTTCACCAAGCTCAATGCGGTGGCCCATGTGCTTAATCTGAAAATCCTTGCGCTCCACATAAACAATTTCGCCGTATTCATTGATTTTGCCCAAATCACCGGTACGGTAAATCAGCTCGCGATAGTTTTTCTGAAGCGGATTCTGCACAAAAACTTCGTCTGTTTTTTCTTGATTATTGTAATAGCCAAGCGCCAAAGAGACACCGCGCACACAAATTTCGCCTGTTTCGCCGGGGGCCGCCAGTTCATTTTTTTCATTGAGCAAAAGGATATCGGTATTCTCGCACGGTTTGCCGATCGGAATCACCTCGTCATCGGCAAACTCCCGCTCTACCTTGTAATAAATACAATCAACTGTCGTTTCGGTCGGACCATATAAATTATAGTAGGCAACATGCGGCAAGTGCCGCCGCCATATATTAAACTGCTTGGTGGGCATAACCTCGCCCATAAAAATTAATTTTTGAAAATAGAGCGGCTTCATTTTGTCAAGGGTTTTAAAGTTGGCAATCATGCAAAGCACCGACGGCACCCAGTCCACACAGTTAATCTTTTTTTCATTGACATATTCAATGAGCTTCGCCGGAAAAGAGAAAAGCGATTTGGGAATCATGATCATCGTGGCGCCCGAGCGAAGCACAGCATAAATCTCTTTTACTGATGAATCGAAATAAAAAGGAGTTTGGTTCCCGAAAATTTCCTTTTCTGAAAAGTCCAACGCCGTGCAATACCACTCAGTCAGGTTCACTGCCGAGCGCTGGCTGATGCAAACCCCTTTAGGTACACCGGTCGAACCCGATGTGAAAATCGCATAAAGCGGATCGCCGTCTATGCTATGCGCCCTTATCTCATCCAGCCCCGCCTCATCAACCGTGCCGCCCGCAAGGTCAGCATAAGAAAAACAATGGCCCGCAAAAGCAAGTTCCTTGAGCGCCCCGGCACTGCTTTCATCCACAATGATCGTCTCAGCATTCAGCGTATCTAAAATTAACCGCACCCGCGTGCCGGGCATGCTGGTATCAATCGGCACATAAAAGCCGCCTGCATAAACAGCGCCCAAAAAGGCGGCCACCTGCCGGGGGCCTTTCTCCATATAAACCACGACTGGGCTCCCCTTTTTGACAAAAGGAAGCAGCATGGAGCCAATGGTTCGTGCCGACTGCAAAAGACCCGAAAAAGTGAGCGAAAGCTCCTCGTCCACAAAGGCAGGCTTATCCGGAAAACGCGCTGCCGAATTTTCTAAATATTCAAGTACATTGATCACATTTTTACATGCCATCTTGCTCTTCCCCATTTCTAAAATAAGATGATTCTGCATCTGCTTCACGATCGGCCGCCTCTACATAGTCGGCATAAGCTTCATAAAACAAGCGCCAATCCTCGTCCCATCCGGCATAGCGCACATCGCCCCGATGATCGAGCAAGCCGTAGCGCTCTTTAAGCAAAACCGCCAACTGCTTTGACAATTTACAAGCGCCGGACGCGCCAAGATGGCCCTTGTCATAAAAATCGATTTCATAGTCAAGCCCTAAGGTTTGCAGCAAAGCCGGATCATTAAAATTAAAATAAGCAATATCATTTTCATCGCAAAACCGCTGAATCGACTGATATTCATCGGCATAAATCCGGCTGTCATCCTTAGGAAAAGAAACCGCAGCGATCTGCACGCCATGCTCAACACACAAATCCATGATCATGCGGTAATAGGAAAGCGAATATTCACTGTATTCCTTATACTGAAACGGTTCTGACGGATCAAAGGTCGGTCCTGTCGACAGCGGCGTCGCTGTTGTCAACAATCCCGCCCCCTTGACATACGGCTCAAACACACTCTGGTTGTCAAAATCATTTTCAGTGAGCGAAATCCATCGGGTATGCAGGCGAAGCAGCGGAAAATAATAATCGCTCCAGAACTGTTCTTCATTTTCAGATATAATCCGTTTGGCCATCTCAAAGCGAAGAGAAGCAGAAGGCAGCGCGTCAAACACCCGGTAATATTCATAGCGAAACTGCACTTCATCCGCCTTGCGGTCACTGAACAAGGATGAAAAGTCCAACACCAAAAGCTTTGGCGTCTGGGTTTCCAAAATCATTTGCAACTCAAAATAATTGTTAAATGCACTTTGCTCGGGCACAGCAAAATTGACCCCTGTTATGCCTGTTTCCCGCCACATCATCAGCGGTGCAACCCCACGATACATGGGACTGCTGCCCAAGTAAACAACATCGATCGTGCCGTCCGGTTCTTCTCTGAAATCGCGGTATCGCTCATCCAGATAGTTCACCCCTGCCCCTTTGTGCCGAAAGACGTTTTGCACGCTTACAAAGACAAGGGCAAAAACAAGAGCAAATGCGCATACCCTAAAACCTGTTTTGCAGAATGCTTTCATAACGCCTCCTCAAAATCCCTGATAAATAAAGTTGGCCGAAGTGATGCCCTCGCCATACATGCCGAACACAATCAGCATAAAGAGTGCCGCCAAATAAACAAACCAGCGAAAAAACACTCCCTGTTTTGCTAAGCTTTCCCGCAGCTTTACGCCTTTTTCCTGCAAAATATCAACAGCAAACAACAGCACAATGAAAACGAGCATCAAACGAAATTCCTTCGCTTCTAATCCCAACGTATAGAACGAATCATCGAATAAAACCCATGGATTCCATTTGGACAAGGTCGCTTTCAACATGTCAATAGCACTCGTCAGCGAAACAGCCCGGGAAAGATAACGCCCAATCGTGACAATGAAAATAGTGCGCATTGTTTGAAAACAACGATAGCTAAAACGTGTCTGATCGATCCGAAGCAAAGCTCTGCCCTTTGCATATAACGGCTCAAACAGCGTTGCTGTAGAGACAAACACTGCTTGGTATAACCCATAAACAACATATTTCCAGCTCGCGCCGTGCCACAAACCGATTAACACAAACACAATAAATGAGGCAAGACAGGTCGGCAAAACTTTAGCGACATAGCGGCTTCCAAGCCGTCTTAAGCCCTTGCCCATTTTGTTAAAGGGCTTTGATAAAGCCAGCGGATAAAACAAATAGTCCCGCATCCAAGCACCCAAAGTGATGTGCCAGCGCTGCCAGAACTCGGCCACGCTTTTCGCCATAAACGGCCGGCGGAAATTTTCGGTAAGTTCCACCCCGAAAATTTGTGACACACCAAGGACAATATCCATGCCGCCCGCAAAATCCGCATAAATCTGCACACCGTACAACAGCGCCCCCACAAATACGGTGATGCCCACATAGCCCTCGACGGCATAGTGATCAAAAATTTGATTCACAACCACCGCAATGCGGTCGGCAATCACCATTTTTTTAATAAAGCCCCACAGCATGCGCTGTGCGCCAAATTTCACCCGCGTGTAATCAAATGTATGCGGTTCAAAAAGCTGTCCTGCAAGCTCGCTGTGCCGACCGATCGGCCCTTGTATAATCTGCGGGAAATAGGAGACAAACAACGAATATTTGAAGAAATTCTTATCAGCGGCCACCTTGCCTCTGTACACATCGATCATATAACCGGCCGACTGAAAAATATAGAAAGAAAGACCTAACGGCAATACAATTTGCAAAAAGCCAACCTCATGCGTTTCACCAAACGAAGCTAAAAGCTGATTGATATTCGCCAAAACAAAATTAGCATATTTCACTACAAATAGCACAGCAAAATTCAGTATAAGACCGACAGACAAAACAAGACGTTTTCGCGTCGTAAAGCGCTTTTTAATTTGTTTTTTTTCCGCTGCCGAAAGCGGCGAATCGCCTTTTGACAAAGCAAGCGCCTGCTTTTGATTTTGCTTGTCCAGCAAAAGTCCGGTTATGAAAGTTGTGAGCATAGTAAAAAGCAAAAAGGGGAGGAACTGCACCCCGGCACAAACATAAAAAAAGATGCTGGCCGCAAGTAAACAAACCCACTTCACGCGCCCTGGAACAATAAAATAAACCGCCGCGCTGATGATGAGAAATAGGATAAAAGCAAAAGAAAAAATAGACATATCGGCGCTCCTGTATAATCTATAAAATATGAACTGTACCACAAAATTTTCTTAGCCGTACCACTTTTCCCCAAATGCTACGGTTCTTTTTATTATACCTCGCATGCACCGCTTTTGTAAAGACACATTTTGCGACATACAAAAATACTCCTAATAGCAAAAATGCAGCGCCATGGCATTCTGCGGCTTTCACCGCACTGCCATCGGCACTGCATTCTTTGATTGTTAAATTATCATTTTGTGAAACTAAAGATCTTATGCAGCAAAGTCTACCGGAGGTAATTCAGGCAGTTCATCACCAAGACCCATTTTTTCCATTATTTCCTGATAAGCTTCTTCTGCAGTCAGCGTCTTTGTCGTACCCTGCGAATCAGTATAGGAAATTTCCTCTGCGTCAATGGCCTGCTCATACAAATACCAGCTGTCATCCTCTAAAGTAATTTTCATAGATTCTGTTTCTGCGGTTGCAACCACTTCCATGGTACGTCCGTTATACACAATCGTGATATTGGTTTGCGTTACTTCTGCCTGCTCATCAAACTGAGTCGTAAAAGAGAGCTCATAGCCGGCCTCTTCATCACGCATTGTCACCTGTGTCAATTTTACCGTGCCGTCTGCGTAATATTCAGTATAATTTACTGTGTCACCCAAAGTTTCCTTTGCGCTGGTCAATATACCGTCTTTGTCATACACAGCCTCACGCTGTACGCCATCTTTGTCTGTAAATGCAACGGTGAAAGACACCAGTGCTTTTTCATCGTCATACTGGTAAGTGATTGTATAGCTCTCTTTTTTGCTGTCTTCATATTTCTCAGAAGCAAGATTGCCGTCTTGATCATAGGTATATTCGGTTACACTGGTAAACGCAAGATCATCACTGTATTCGCTCTTAATCACTTTGTCATTTTCATCATAGGTATCAACCCATACAGCGTAGTCAGCAAATTTATCCTTGCAGGTATAGGTAATTGTCTTGTTTTCTTCATTCACTACACCTTCACCAATCGTTGTCGTGGTAGAGCGAATAAAACGGCGCAGCAGAGAAGCAGCCTCTGCTCTTGTGCTCTTGCCCTGCGGCTCAAAAGCGCCTGCGCCGGTGCCCGAAACGATGCCTGCATCAGCACATGCATAAACAGCATCATAAGCCCAAGTGTTTATTTCTTCATCATCCAAAAAAGTAGTTTTCAAAAATGCAGAGATACCAGTTGGTTCTGCAAATTCATACCCCATATGCTTCGCGAAATTAACCGCGATTAAGCACATTTGTTCGCGCGTTACCGGCTCTTCGGGTGCGAAGCTTGTATCCGAATGACCCGAAACCACGTTGTTTTCATAAGCCCAACGGATATGATCATAATACCACTCATTTTCCGGCACATCCGTAAAGGTCAGTTCTACATCATCGCTGGGTTTTTCATCGCTTAACCGGCTGAGCATAGCGACAAACATCGCTCTGGTCAGGGTTAAATCAGGTGCAAACATCGTGTCCGACTCACCTACCATCAGTCCATTTTCGACTGCATAGGCAATGCCTGGATAGTACCATGCATTCTCGTCCAAATCGGTAAATGAACCGATTTCAGCGGCGCCTGCGGGCAACATCATAAAGATTCCGCACAACATACCAATTGCCAACAACACACTTGTAATTTTCTTCATTTTCTCCTCCTTTTGTGTGGCAACACTTTTTTATATTATAAAGTCAAGAGACTTTATTTGCTTTCCATATTTCTTCGGCCTTCCATCGCGCGGAACAGTGTCACCTCGTCCGCGTATTCCAGCTCACCGCCGACAGGCACACCATAAGCCAGCCGGCTGACTTTGACCGCAAACGGCTTTAGTAATTTGGAGATATACATGGCCGTGGTCTCCCCTTCAATGGTTGGATTGGTAGCTAAAATCACCTCGGTAACGCCGCCGGCAGCCACCCGGTCGACCAGCTCTTTAATTTTCAGCTGTTCAGGGCCAATGCCGTCCATGGGCGAAATGGCACCATGGAGCACATGATATAATCCTTGATAATCCTTCACCTTTTCAAAAGCCATTACAGCCTTGGCATCTTCGACAACACACAATATGCTTGGGTCTCTTTTTTCATCCGCGCACACACGGCACAAATCCGTGTCGCTGATATTAAAGCACTGCCGGCAGGACACAATCGATCGCTTTGCATCCAAAATCGCATCGGCAAAATGCTGCACCTGCTCGTCGGAAAAATCAAGGATGCTAAAAGCCAGCCTGGTGGCCGTTTTTTTGCCCACGCCTTTCAAAGAACGAAACTGTTCAATCAGCTTTTCTAACGGCGCAATATATTCACTCATTAGAACAAACCGCCCATGCCCGGCAAAGAGCCCATGGCCCCTGTAATTTTTTCCATTTCCTCAGCGGCTGTTTTTTCGACCAACTTAATGGCCTCATTACAGCCCGCAATTAAAATATCCTGCAAAGTTTCAATATCGTCCGCATCAACAATATCGGGATCAATCTGCATCGACGTGATCTCTTTTTTTCCGTTGATTTGGATCGCAACTGCACCGCCGCCGGCTTGCACTGTGTATTCTCTTTCCTCTAATTCTGCCTGCTTAGCGGCCATATCCTCCTGCATTTTCTGCGCCTGCTTCAGCATGCTCTGCATGCTGCCTGCGCCGCCCATCCCCTGTGGAATTCTTGCTTTCATCAATCAGCCCTCCTCATTATCGCTTATAAATAAATCAATACCTTGTCCGTTGGCTTGCCCGGCATCCGCCGTTTTCTTTCGCACTTCAATTTGCACAGATGTAACCTCTGCATCATATTCGCGCGCCAGCGAACAAATCTTGTTCATGATATCATCTTTTTTCAAAATCATTTCCGAAAAAGAATCGGTCACAGCTACGCATAAAATGCCGCCGCTTTGCCGATAGGCTCTGGCCCGCCCCAAAAAGGTTGCCGTTCCCATATCTGTCTGGCCATATTTTTCAACAACATCCCGCCAATAAGCGGCGGCTTTTTCGCCGCCTGATTCAGTTCCAACTGACGGTGCTTGTTTGTTGCTTTCTTTTTGCTCGGTTTTCAGCTTGCTTTTTTCGATAACCGGCGCTTTCTCTTCGGACGTTGTATAGACCGCTCTTGGCGGCGCGCCCTTTTCCAAAGCCGCAATACGCGCCAAAAGAGCACTGGGCGCTGTATGCAAAGCAGGACGCAGCATTTGCATGAGCGCCGTCTCGACAAACAGCCGTTTGGCTGTTTTGGCGCGCCCGACCTGCATATAAGCTTCTTCTAAAACATGAATAAAGTATAAAAGTCTTTCTTCATCAAATAATTCAGCGATTTGCACCGCTTTTTCAAGCTCATCCGTGCTTAAATCAAAAAGATCGGCAGAAAGCTTATCGCCGCATGCTTTGATAAGCAGCAAATCCCGGTTATAGGATAAAAGCTCCTCTACAAAGATTTCCATGTCCTTAGAGGCCTGATAAAGCGTTTGCAGCATATCGAAAATAGCAACACAGTCCTCTTCATAAACGGCCTGCATCATTTTTTCCAAGTCAGAACGGTCGCTGACCCCCATCACGCCGCGCACGGTCTGCGCCGTGATGCTTCCCTGATGCGCGCTGCACATCTCTAAGGTACTGATCGCGTCGCGCATACCGCCTTTGGCCAGCGAAGCCATTAAAAAAGCGGCGTCATGTTCAAGCGATATACCCTCTTTATCTGCAATATACAAAAGCCGCTTGGCGATAATGTCGGTAGGAATACGCCGAAATTCAAACCGCAGACATCGCGATAAAACAGTGGCCGGTATTTTATGAATTTCCGTCGTAGCCAAAATAAAAATAACACCCTTTGGCGGCTCCTCCAAGGTTTTTAACAAAGCGTTGAACGCCTGTTCGGAAAGCATATGAACCTCGTCCAATATGTAAACCCGATAGGTTAAAGCAGCCGGTGAATAGACCACATCTTCTTTAATTTCGCGTATATAATCAACGCCGTTATTGCTGGCCGCGTCCATCTCGATCACATCGGTCATTTGTCCCGCTTCGATGCTCTTGCAAGCCGCGCATTCACCGCATGGATTTCCCTCTTTCGGCTGCTCGCAGTTCGCCGCTTTCGCCAAAATTTTAGCACAGGTTGTTTTTCCGGTGCCTCGCGATCCTGAAAACAAATAAGCATGATGAATACTATCCGTCTTGATTTCCTGTTTCAGCACGTCTGTAATATGCTCTTGGCCATACACATCATCAAACCGAACCGGTCTGTATTTTCGATACAACGCCTGATACAAAGCTTACCTGCCTTTCTGCCCCAAAGACAATCAATCTATTCTCAACAAAAGCAAGCTACAAAATAAGACCATACACTCCCCGTCGAATGATATGCCCTATGCGCATGCCATAGTTACCCACTCCATACAGGCTGCCCTGCGGCACATTGCCAACTTCGCTTAATGCTGCTTGGTTCCCCACCTGACATGATTCACGACAGACAATTGCGCAAGACCCATATTTCAACATGGAAACAATGGTGCTGACCACACTGCACTCACCCTCAAGGCGAGAATCCATCCCTGCTTTAGC
>JAAVYP010000016.1 GCA_022791195.1 Clostridiales bacterium
CCATCGCTGTATCGGTACGCACATTCGGCACCATAAATGTTACAATTGCCTCTTGCTTTGTGTTCAGCCCAATTTTGTCTGCTAAATTATAACGTACCGCAATGCCGGCAACGCATGCAATAACAACCACAATAATTACTACATCAAGAATATTAAATCTGTATTTTTTATCAGCCATAATCATCACCATTCCTTTGTGAAAGCCTGTGTTTCACATGATACTGAATTCGTTGTTATACTCTTTCTCACTTTGTTTCGCTCGTATCAGAGGTCTCTGCATAATAAATTTTAGAAGCGGTCGACTGCCAGAATGCCTCTTTTTGTGCGTCGTTCTCTACCACCTCAAGTCCAATGCAATAGCCAGTTGCCGACAAATGCGTCGAATCAAAGTCTACCTTTGCGCCGTTCTGTATCTGATAACCATCGATTGAATATTCCCTGCCTGTATTCACGGCCTGTGCTTTGACAATCAGAATCAGCGATTGATAACCCGGATATTTCGTGGCAACCGCTTTGCCGTTTTTATCCCCGCCAATATACTCGCTGTCTCCTGAAAGAACGCCCACAACCGTTCCCATATCATAGTTTCTGACAGCGTCGTGAACCGCATCACCTGCCTGTGGATTACCAATTAACGATTCTCTTATTTGATTCACTTCAATCGCATAATAAATTTCTACCTTTTCGCCGGTCCCGCCAAAAATCCTGGTAATAAAAGAAGATCCTTTAAACAGAAAGACAAACGCTACCAAGGCGATTAATGCGACAACGATTAAAATAATCATCGCATCGACAATATTAAACTTATGCTTTTTCTTCATTGCATCTTTCATGATAATCCCTCATTTTCTATTCCTAATGATACCGATTCATTTCGATCTGTTTCCAGTGCGACTCTTTGGATCGCCGCTGTCAGACCCATGACAACCCAAAACATTAAAAACACACGATAATTATACCATATATAATCAGTCATTCCCTGCAAAAGCACGCCCATGATGCCGCTGAAACCAGCTAAAGCAAGCAGCTTGCCCCGTTTCATGTCGCCGCTTTTGCATTTTTTGTAAAAGGTGAACGCGCTCTGCATAAACAAAACAATGATCAGAAGCAAAATTAAAAGTCCGGGCAGACCGGTTTCAATCGCCGTCTGTAAAAACAAATTGTGCGCGTGCGGTGCAATTTCAATACCGGAAAGCGCATACAGCGGATACACCTTAGTAAACGCCTCGGTACCCACACCAACACCGGAACCGGCGAAATCAAGCGCTGCGTTCACCGAAGCTTCCCAAATGCCGACCCGATATGAAGTCGACGAATCGCTGATATTGCCGATACTGGTAATACGATAAAGAATGCTGTCCGGCAGCACAAAGGGAAGAAACGGCACAGCAAAAACACCACATAGACAAAGAATCAGCGTCTTTCTTGTATACACAAGGAAGAACAAAAACATTGTGAAAATAAAGCCGAGCCAAGCGCCTCTGCTCCATGTGAAAACAAGGCAGGCGCAAGCCGCACAAAAGGTCATAAAAGCAAAGAAACGGCCCGATTTTTTTTCACCTGACAATAACACAGCAAACGCAAAGGGAATGGCCATGATCAGATATTCGCCCAGTACATTCGGGTTGCCAAAGGTAGAAGTCACCCGGCCGGCAATATCGCCAAACATATCGGTATCCTGCCAAATTGTCAGCAAAGACCCGAAATAATTTTCATAGACACCGTAACCTGCCACCAAAAAACATCCCAACAGCAGCGCCGCTAAGCAACGGTTAATCCACGCGTTGGAACGAATGAGATTTACCGCCAAAAAATAGCCAAGCATAAAACAAATATAGACAAGCGCCGGTTTCACGCTGTCGCCGCCCGCCACCGAGGCAATGCCGCCTGCTGCCATAAACAGCAGAAAAAGCATAACCATGCAGTCGAGCAAACTGAATCGAAACGTCCGCTTGCCCCGCCACAATTTCAACATGTAACAAAGAAACGTGTAGGAAACCATGGCCACCAACAGCATGGTGGGCAAAAATGACAGCCCGAAAACAATGCACACCACCCCAAATTCAGGGATAATCAGCACCGTATAAAGAGCAAGAATGCCGAAAAGGGCAATCAAGACGAGCAGCGGCGATAAAACATAAGCGGCGCCGCCAAGCAGAATACCAATCAAGGCTGCGGCAAGCAAACTGCCCTTTGTTTCCTTAATTTCATCAAAAAGGGTTTTGCGGGCACCGATCACTGAAAAAAGAATAAAATTCATCATTCGATTTTCTTGCATCGCCTCTGATAAATGCCGTTTGGAAAGAAACAAAATCAGCCCAATCAGCAAAAGAGCAACGGCTGTTATGTATACGCCCCACTCATATTTTTGAAAATCATATTTAAAGCTCTCATAAGCGGCGCCAAGCAGTGAAACTAAGCCGAAAAAGCCGAACAACACCCCATAGAACCGCAAACGCAAACCGGCCAGCATATGGAAAAAGCGGTCAAAAAAGGTGAGAATCGCACTTTGCTCACAGCCGCAGGCCGCCGCATGTTTAATTTTTTTAGAAAATTGAAGCCGGCTGGCAATGTGTGCTAAAAAGCCACTATGAAAGGCGTTGTTTTCCCGGTCATATGCGGTTAGCACAGAACCGATCGCCCCGTTTTCGGCCTTGCGATAAATAAACGCCGAAAATGTATCAAGTGCAGAATAAATCGCGCCTTTGCCTTGTAAAAAACGGTAATGCTTTTTTGGCGCGGACGCCTTCTTTTTCTTTTGCAATCTATGCTGCCTCCTTTCCCTTTTTAAAGGTGATTTTAACTTTTGTAATTTTAACCGACAATAAATAAACAATACCGCCGCATAAAAATGTAATCAGGCACACTGTTATATTGTGCAAAACACCGGTCTCAAACGGACGGTTGTCCAACCATCGGTAAACAAGCGTCATAAGCGCAAAGGATATCAGACCGCTGCCGACCATTTTTATGATATCAAGACCAAATGACAGTGTAAGAAGCCCCTTGTTCTTTTTGACAATAGCAATCGTCAAAAGCAGCGCACCCGCTGCCTGGCTGGCTGCGACAGCCGCAGCGACCGAGGCGAGCCCCATCGAGAAACCGCGCACACAAACAGCCGACAAAACCAAAAGAACCACAACCCCCACACCCGACGCTAACATCGGATAAAGAGTTTTCTTTTCGGCATAAAACACGCGGTTGCCGATTTCAAGAATCCCATACGCAGGCATCGCGATGGATATAATTTGCAGCGCCATGGCAGTGTCGTATGCATTTTGTGCTGTATACTCGCCCCTGAGATAGAGTATAGACACAATTTCGCGTCCTAACACCATCACAGCAAACATGCAGGGAATAATCAAAAACATAACGCATTTGACGCCGGAATGAATGGTAGATATAAATTGAAGCTCATTCCCCTCATCGGCCAAACGTGACAAGGCCGGGAACACATAGTTGCAGATACTGTACACAAGGATGCCGGCAATCATGATATAGGTTTGATTGGCATAGTTAAAGGTGGCAACTCCGTTAAAATAAGAAGAAAAATGCTTGCCGATCAAAATCGTCATGGGCGAAAGCCAAGAGCCAATCATAATCGGCGGCACCATGCGAAGCGCCGTACGCAAATAAGGATTTTTAAATGTCAAGACAGCACGGAACCGAAAACCGTTTTTAACAAGCGGTACCGCAAGGGTTAAAAACTGAATGAGCCATGAAAGGACATAAGCAACCGCCAATCCGTAAATATCAAAATAACGGTTTAAAAACAAAAAATAAAGAATAACGCCTAAATTGGAAATCGAAGAGATCAGCGCCGGCAGCAAAAAACGGCCTTTGCTTTGCATCACGCCCACTAACGTATACGCCATGCCCGTAAAAATAATCATGGGAAACAAAATACGGACAATAGTAACCGCCAAGGCAGGATCTTCTAATCCAGGTGTGACAAGATTAATCAGCGGTTCGGCAAACAAAATACCGGCCAGCGCTAAAACGCCTGTCAATAATGAAATAATATTGAAAAAAAGGCCGGCAAAATCATCTGCTTCCTTTGTATTTCCCTTAAAACTGTTATATACCGGAATAAAACAGCCAAGAATAGCGGCCGAGAATAAAATATCAAAAAAAGTAGAGGGCACTGATAAAGCACCCGAAAAAGCCTCTGCCACCGCATTGCCTGCCCCGTAAGCAGAGGCAAGCATCATTTCTCTGACCAGTCCCAATACTTTGGAAAGCATGGTCGCGCCCATCATAAAAGCAATGGTTCTGATGGGTTTTGTATTTGTTTCGCTCATTTTATAAGATCGGGGCGGTTTAACAAGGTCAGTGCTAAAGCAGCCTCATGTCTCCATCGATTTATTTTTGCATGGTCTCCGCTCAGCAGAACCTCGGGTACAGCCCGGTCTCTGAAAACAGCCGGTTTTGTATACTGCGGCTCCTCTAACAAACCATGATAAAAGCTTTCATTTTCATAACAAGCGGCATCTGAAAGAACGCCGGGCAGCATGCGCGCAATCGCATCGATCATCACGCAAGCCGGCAGCTCTCCGCCGGTCAACACATAATCGCCGATTGAAATTTCCTCATCAACGATTTCGTCCACAATACGCCTGTCCACCCCTTCATAATGTCCGCACAAAATCGCGATATGCTCCTGCTGCTCGGCCAAGCGTTTGGCCGTTTGCTGATCAAACGTCCGGCCCTGCGGACTCGCATAAATAACATACGGTTTCTGATCCGCCGCCTGCACAATGTGCTGATAGCAATCATAAATAGGCTGGCAGCACATCAGCATGCCTTTGCCGCCGCCATATGGGGTATCGTCCACCCGGCGGAATTTATCCGCCGAAAAATCCCGGATATTATGCGTATACAGGGAGATGGTGCCCTGTGCAATCGCCCGGCCGATCATACTTTGGCCAAGACCCCCGGTGATCATATCCGGAAACAATGTCATCACATCAAAGCGCATCAAACAGCCCCTCCGGCGGCGTCACAAATATCTGACTGCCTAACTCAATGTGATCGATAAATTCCCGAATGGCGGGCATATAGGCAACCGAGCCGTCCGGCCGCTTAATCACATAAAGCTGCTGGGCGGCGCCATCCGAAACATCGGTTAACACACCATATGTCTCACCACTCACTGCATCCACCACCGAAAGGCCGATAATATCTGCAATCAACACCCGGTCTTCATCAATCGACAGCTGGTCTCTTGTAACATAAACAATCTTGTTCTTCAGCTTTTCAGCCGTGTCTGCGTCATCAATGCCGCCAAAATGAACCAAGGCAAACTGTTTATATGGCTCAGCCTTTACAAGCTCATAAGCGCGGTACTCATGCTCGGTCTGTACATACAAAGACTCCAAACCAAATAACACCTCGAGACCATCGCACCACGGGTCGATTTTCACATCGCCCCGAATCCCATGTGTATTGACAATTTTACCAATTTCCAAAAATTCCATACCAACCGATGCCTCGCTGATGATTTGTATCATTATAGCACAACTGCCTCTTATTTGCAATATGACGAAAAACAGGAAGCTTCACGCACCCTATCGCCGCATATTCTGACAGCAAAATCCGCGATAAGCCAAGACGCCGACAGCAAATAAAGCCACCGTTTACGACAAAACACCATCATCCATAAAAGTTACTTTTTGCGTCCCCAAAAATGGGAAAAAAGTCCCTTTTTCCGTTTCTGGGTATGGCCGCTCTTTTCCGCCAAAGGGAGAGCTCTTGCCTGTTCTTTTGCATCTGATGTCTTTCGTTCAGTGATCAAGGCAATCTCATATTTGCTTATTTCATGTCCTAAGAGCTGCATAATCGTCAGTTCATCCTCTGCGTCCAAAACCGCGTTGTGCGTCTCACGATACCGCTTGCTTCCGCTTAGCATTTTCATGATATCCTCCACACGGTACCCCCGCTTTAACCGGCCGGTTTGATAGCATTCGGCAGAACCCGGAATTGATGGATTATATTGGCGATAGGCGGCAAGGCGCATGATATCATACCACTCATACGCAGCATACTCCGGCAAGTGATTTTTATCAAATTTGGCATTATAAGCAAACAGCTTTTTCACCGCATAGGTATCCATCCACACTTGTATCTCCCGCAAGGCCTGTTCCCGGCCCGCTATATGCGTGCTCTTTTCCTCCAGCATCAGCTCATGCTCGTACATACCGCCTGTCCGATAGGCCGGGTCGAGCACATAATAGATTGAATCCACCTTTTTCATTGATTCCATCTCGGCAATCACAACGCCAATTGACATGACCTCATCGCGCCAGTTGGTTTCGGTATCAATGACAGCGAAATGCCCCTTTGTTTTTTCTGCCGCCTGCCATCCGTATAAGGGCGGCTCATAATAGCTTTCTATCATTCCTTTCGTTGCCGTTTTTGCAACGGCATCTAAAAACGCTTTCCGATCAGGTACTTCGATTTCATACAGAGTATTGTCTCTTGTGTTCCATAGAATCCCTTTACTTAACTGCAGCGCAGCCACATAACTGGCACACTGCAAAAAATGCTCATGCGTTAATTCAGCCACAAATTTCAGCTCGTATACGATATCGTCCTTGACCACATCGGCAAAGCCCTT
Organism: Clostridiales bacterium; assembly: GCA_022791195.1. GTDB lineage: Bacteria > Bacillota > Clostridia > Oscillospirales > CAG-272 > CAKSEI01. Next base: position 6,617 of record JAAVYP010000016.1, read on the forward strand.
GGCCGAAAATATAACTTTCTCACTTTTCGGATCACCAAAATCAATCCGACACTCTACCTGCGCCTGTTCATCTCGGTTTAACCTGGTTTTAAGCCGAGCCTGAATCAACTCGCTTTGCGTTTCGTTCACAAATGGCGTGGTCACCTGCGTGCTGTATCGCTGCTGTTTTGTTTCGAGCGACACTAAAAATAAAATTTTTTGGTCGATCGAACCGTTTTCTATTTCTTTGGTGTACTGCTTCTCTAATTCAGGATGCAGCACCCGCTGTAATTCAATCTCCTCGTCAATTTGATAATTGTCAAAAAAGACAGCTTCCTGGTATATGCCAATGCAGGGTGACAAATCAATTAAGTCATCGGTGCTTTTAATATCGATCACGGCGGTATCTTCCGACGGCAGCTTTTGTACCTTTAGTTGTGCATAACACCGCTCCACATCTTCCTTATACTTGAAATCAAACAGGTCTCTGATGCCTACATCGACAAATTTTTGATTTGTCTCTGCATAGGTCGAAAGTGTTCCTTCTGACAGCATCGCTTCGTCTGATTTCACAAAAATAATGTGATTTTTCCCTCTGCTGGCCGCCACGCAGAAAATATTACGCAAAATCGCATATGACTGATGTGGTTTTTCGATTCGGACGCGCCAATAGCTTTCTGTAAAATCAAAGATAATGCAAATCTTTCTTTCCAACCCCTTGCTGCTGTCATACGTCGTAAAAATGGCGGATTCTTCATTTGGCGAGGTATTGCCCGCCGAATCGCGATCTGATATCGTAGCATACACCGTCTTTTTATTGAATTTAGAAGGATATTCCGCTTCTAATATGTTTAGAGTATCCGACATAGCACCCGTTCTGGCACCCAAACACAAAATATCGGCCGGTGCCTGCTCCGCTAAAAAAGAGACAACGGCCTCCTTTGTCATTTCTTCTACACGGCAGCTTTGGTTAACGCCCTTTATTTCCTTCTTCCACACTCTTCCTAACCATGCCGCCAAATCGTTTGACAAACGAAAACACTGGGTAAACTTTAATGTCTGATGTTTTTCCAGAAATTCTTTGATAAAAGGCTCAACCTGCAAGGTCGTTTTATCATAAATTTTCTGTTCCATGTCGCCGACAGCAATGATTTGCAGCGCCGGATTGCACGCTTTGACAAACTGCAAAAGCTCCGCCAGCTCTTGTTCAATATCCTGATATTCATCAATGATCAGCACATCATAGTGGCCAACCGGCGGTTTTTCTTTGTTAAACGTCTGTACCAAATCAGAAATGCCCGCCTTGATTCCCTTTCTTCGCAGCGCTGCACAGGCAAACCCATGGTAATTGGTAACGGTCACATTCTTATTTTTGATTTTAGCCTTTGCATCTAATTTTAACAGCTTATTGTATGTTAAATAGAGAACCTTTTTTGTGCTTGGCAATTGATTGCACAAATGCTGAATGGCAGTTGTTTTGCCGCTGCCGATACAGGCGTCAACAAGAATATTCTCTCCCTGCAGCGCTTTCTTGACAAAAAGCTGCTGCTCACTTGATAGGGGTACATCAAACGGTGCAGTCATATAAATCGCTCCTCTTATTCATCTTCAGATTTGTTTCAATCGTTTTGCAAGCTGTTGTTTAACAGCGGTTGTCTAACAGCCATAAAGATTCCCGCCGCTATGAACCAGCGCCTTGGCAAAGACATGTTTTCTCTCATACAGCACCAATCATTTCACGTTGATAACTGTCAAACGCTATAAAGCTTTGACAAAAAATATCTCCATGGGCTGCGCATAAGCAGGAATGGTAAGAATCAGACTGCCCGCCTCTTTATAATGAAGAGCGCGATAAAAATGCTGCGCTTCCTCATCGACCCGCGTGGAAGTCATCACCATTTGATGGCCGAGCGATTTCATCTCCTGCTCCCAAAACGACATCAAAGCCCGTCCGTAACCGCGCTTTTGCTTAGCCGGGTCAATAAAAAGCAGTGTGCAAAACGGAATTTGATCCCAAAACAATTGATAACGCAAAAGGCCGACCGGCGTTTGTTCTTCACATAAAACATAACCCATTTTTTGCTCTACTTTTCTTTGAAACTCTTCTTTGGCTAAATGTTGATCAAGCGTAAACCAAAAAGATTGATCTTTTTCCTGCACATGCCGAATAGACAACATTGTTCATCACCTCTTATTGTTTTCTTCTGCTTCAACGAAAAAGAACGCTGAATGCAGCGTTCTTTGTTGAATTGATTCAATCATGAATTAGCAATATTATTTAATACAGCCATCGCCTGCTCATACAAAGAAGGATCAATCACCAGTTCTTCATCCTCCAACACAGCCTTCGCCGTATCCTTTGCATTTGCCGTAAAAGAAGAATCAGAATAAACGGTAACACCGTTAATCACCGCATACGCTCTGGCTGTGAAATTGGTCGTATAGTGATTTTTCATCAAATGAGACAAAACACCTGTATACACAACCTCGCCGCCCTCTTCAGGATCGCCGCTTATATATACCTCGGCCGGAATTTTCAGCGCATCATTGCCTCTTTTAATCTCTGTACCAAATTCGCTAATCGCTGAAAAGTCCTCTGCTGTGATAGAACAGGTAAAACGAAGCCCAACCGGGCTAACATACCGAATGGAAGCGCCTGGCTTGACCGACAATAAAGCCTGTCCGACTTCACCATCCCCAATATCAACTTCTGTCTGTCCGGAAACGCACAAATCCTTGACATTGGTGTACGCAGGCGTACTGGTATCGTCATCTGCACGCAGGGCTGAATAAACCGACGCGCTGATCGAAGCTAAGCCCGAAGCACCTGCTTTCGCCCGAAATGTTGCCGAAGCAAACAGCAAGCCGTACGTTTCATGATAAGTAACGTTAGCCGCGCTTTGATCTACGGCCGCCTTGTTAAAGCCAAAGCCGAAATCATTGGAGCCAAACGCAATTTTACAAGAACTGCCCGCTGCCGTTGAAAAGACATACGCTTCCTTAATAGCACCAGACTGCTTTTCAGTATTCATTTTTGAAGAGATATAAACATCCTTGCTGTTTTGAGAGGAGGTCACAAACCGATATAAGTCCGACATGCAAAAAGCCACCGGTCTATCGTTCACTTGTTTTGTGACCGGCTCAATCTTGGCTGTGTTCCAATCCAACTGGATACCAAAATCGGTAAAGCCGTACGACGTCTGATCTTTTACATAAATTGCCACATCAAAAGTACCATCAGAGCGCACATCACCGGCAATCACAGTAACAATGGCCGGATTTCCCTCTGCCGTAGCCATGACCATAAAGCTGCCCGCCGCCGTTATCATCACCATCAGTATGGCCAGCATGGCCGAAAAAAGCTTTTTCATCTTCATCACCCTTCTTCGGAACTTGAGCCTGCGTTTCGTTACATACGAAAAACACATACCTTATCAAATCGCATTATACACCATTTTTCGAAAAAAATCAACTATGAGCAAGGCTTGGCAAAATGAACCGAATGGTCAGCCACGATTCTCTGCAAAAATTCCCTGGTTCTTTCATTTTCAGGGTGGTTGAACAGTTGTTCGGGCGTTCCTTCCTCGGCAATCACACCATTGTCCATAAAAATAACCCGGTCGGCAGCCTCTTTCGCAAAGCTCATCTCATGGGTAACGACCACCATGGTCATGCCCGAGTCGGCAAGCGTACGCATAACCTTTAATACCTCGCCCACCATTTCAGGGTCCAAGGCAGAGGTTGGTTCGTCAAAAAGAATGATCTCCGGATTCATCGCCAAGGCCCTGGCAATCGCCACCCTTTGCTTCTGCCCGCCTGAAAGCTGTCTTGGATAAGCTTTGACAAAGCGATCCATACCAACAGCCTGCAAATAATAGAGCGCGTTTTTCTCTGCGTCTTTTTTGGACGCCCCCAACACCTTCACCTGACCGATCATACAATTTTCCAGCACGTTTAAATTATCAAACAAATTAAACTGCTGAAATACCATGGCCACTTTGGCGCGATAAGCCGCCGGCTTCTTCAAACCGGCCGCATTGATACCGTCTAATAAAATTTCGCCTTCGTCCGGTTTGCTTAGCAAATTAATACACCGAAGCAGCGTCGATTTGCCCGAACCGCTGCTGCCAATGATTGAAACCACCTCGCCGCTGTCAACGTGAAAATCAACACCCTTTAACACATCGTTCTTACCGAATGATTTTTGTAAACCGCGCACCGTGAGCGCACCGCCTGGCCGGCCAAGGGCTAACTTCTGCGGTTTTGTCTCTGTCTCTTCAATGAGTTCATAGTGCGCCTTTCCCTCCAAGCCTTTTTCTAAAAGTCTTAACAATCTGGTCACGGTAAAGGTCAAGACAAAGTAAATAAGCGCGGCAATCACAAAAGGTTCAAAGCTTTTAAACGTACTATTGATCACATCTTTTACATTTGAAAAAAGCTCAATGACGCCAATGACGTTTAACACGGTCGTGTCCTTAATATTGGCCACCAGCTCATTGCCGGCTGCCGGCAGTATACGCCGCAGGGTTTGCGGAATCATGATATAAACCATTGTTTTCACATGATTCATACCCAGTGATTTCGCCCCGTCTCTTTGTCCCGCATCGATCGAGTCAAAGCCGCCGCGGATAATTTCCGCCATATAAGCGCCGGTGTTGATGGTAATGACCAAATATCCCGCCACCAGTTTGTTAAACTGCCATCCAAACAGAATCGGCGCGCCAAAATAAATCAGGCAGGCTTGCACCATCATCGGCGTGCCCCGAAACAGCTCCACATAAGCGGTGAGTATTCCTTTAATGATCTTTAAAGCGATTCGCCCAATCCCTTTTTCCTTTTCCGGTATCGTCCTTACACATTGTATCACCATGCCAATGATAAAGCCCGAGAGAGTACCGGTCAAGGCGAGCAGCATGGTCACGCCCGCCCCTTTCAAAAAGTTCGGCCAATACTTGATCAGCAAATCACCGATTGTAAGAAAGAAAGTCATAGGCTTGGCTTAGTCCTCAGACGGCTGATTTTTCGTTGCCTGTGCCATCAGCTGATCTCTTTCTTCATCACTAATCTTTTTTAGTGCCTCGTTGATTTTTTCAACATACTGCTCATACCCTTTTTTAACCGCAATGGCAGCATTCACTTCGTTGGGATCATAAGTAAACCCGCCGTTTTCTTCAAAATCAACATACATATATGCGTCATTAGCAGCCGTAAAGCCGGCGGCCTCACATTTTTCAGCTACATAGCCATCGACCAGACCGGAAACTAATGCAGCTCTCATTTCGGCCAGTTTCTCAAGCGGTGTGCTTTTGGTCACGCCCTCGATTTGGTCAAGCATATCGACATTGGTTGTCCCTTTTTGCGCAATTAACGTAGCCCCGTTAAAATCACGGATATTCTTAGCCGCTGCATACTCGCCGTCTTTTTTCACAACAACAACCACGTCATTTTCATAATAATAGTCGGTAAAGTCAACCTTTTCTTTACGTTCTGCTGTGGGTGACATATTCGCAATAATCACATCAATGGTACCCGATTCCAGCGCAGGCAGCAAACCATCCCACTCCAATTTGACCGCTACAGGCTCACGATCCAGCTCTTTGGCAATTCGTTTTGCAATTTCAACATCATAGCCCGCTGCATAATAGCCATTTTGATCTAAAATCGGAATAGCGCCATTGTCCTCATTTGTCTGGGTCCAGTTAAAAGGTGCGTAATCGCACTCCATACCAACACGCAGCACATCTTTTCCATCTTTGGTAGCACCAAAACTGCCGGTCGATTTGCTGCATGCACAAAAGAAAACACTTCCAACCGCTAACAAGGCAGCTATCATGCCGCATAACATTTTTTTCATATTCCAAATTTCCTCATTTCTTCATACTTGGATTCAGCATTTTTTAAGTTTTCCCTGCTTTCAACGGCAACAAGAAAATGATGCTGCTTTTTATCTGGATAGATAGTACTATTATAACAGATTTAGCCAAATGGTCAAGAACTTTTTGCACTCGCACTCAATAGACACCTTGAGCGCTGATGAAGTAAATCGCCTGACACCATGCTTTTTATGCATGATCATGTATAATTTTCATCATGTTTTAGCATACTTTTGATAGCGTATAATTTGCACATAAATATTATCGGATTTCATTTATGCTGAAAAGACAGCTGTTTTATAATGCTTTTACACATGAAAGGGCAATAAAATCATGAATATGTCAAATGAACAATACAAAAAATATGCGAAACAAAAAGCCGAAAAATCTCCCCTTCTCAAAGACTGCATCAAGGCTTTTTTAATCGGCGGACTCATTTGTCTGATTGCACAAGGCTTTTTTGTTTTATATCAAACACTAAATATAAAAGAAGAGGACGCCCGTCTTTTAACCTCCTGCACGATTATTTTCATAACAGCCTGGCTCACAGGAATCGGCATTTTTGATAAAATCGGCAAACATGCCGGCGCAGGTACGATTGTGCCTATTACAGGATTTGCCAACTCGGTTGTCTCAGAGGCAATCGACGCCAAGGCTGAGGGATGGGTACTTGGCATAGGCGCACAAATGTTCACCATAGCCGGCCCTGTTATTCTTTACGGTACTGCCAGCGGTATGCTATATGGTATTATTTACTTTTTCATGACCATGTGAACAAAATTTTAATCAAGTAACCACGTCACTCGTGAAATACAATTTGAATCATCATGCATCAAGGCAATTTTCATTCTTATTTTCGAGAGATAAGTGTGAATATTACATTTGATCAGATGCAGTACAAGTGCCAAATTCTCCTTTAAAATGGGACAAGACTCATTTTTCCTACAGACTCACTCTGTTTTCATAGGGAACTCTCTGTTTCCTAAAAAAAGGAAAAATTCATAACGATTTGTGCCGCCGGACGGCGGCGGAATGGAGTTAAATTATGCAAAAAGGAATCATCAAACTCAAAAATTCACCATCAATCGTCTCCTTTGCTGCTATTGGCGGACTAAAAGAAGGCGAAGGGCCCCTTGGGCCCCAATTCGACTCCATCGACCAAAGCAATCGATTTGGTGAAAATACATGGGAAAAGTCAGAAGCACAAATGCAGAAAATAGCCCTGTCAACCGCGCTTAGCAAAAAAGAGTATGCCGCCCATGATATTGACGCTCTCTTTGCCGGTGACTTAATGAATCAATGTACCAGTTCTGCTTACGGACTCCTTAGCTTCGACGTTCCCTTCTTCGGCCTCTATGGAGCGTGTTCTACCGCTATTGAGGGCACGATTTTAGCGTCGCTGCTTTTAGACACCGGTCATTTTTCGCGCACTGCCGTAGTGAGCTCCTCTCACTATTATGCTTCTGAACGTCAATTCAGATATCCCATTGAATACGGAGGGCAAAGAGCCCCCACCGCACAATGGACCGTCACAGGTTCAGGCGCTTTTATCCTGGAAAATAGCGGCCGCGGCGTAAAGGTGACCGAGGTGATGCCTGGGCGGTCAATCGATAAAGGTATCACTGATATCAATAATATGGGGGCTGCCATGGCACCGGCCGCCATCGATACGCTCACCCGCTATTTTGCCAATTCAGACAAAAATCCGGATGACTTTGATCTGATTGCTACTGGCGATCTTGGATACGAAGGATACAAGATTGTGAAAGACTTCATGCGTGATTATGGCTTTGATTCACAAACAAAATACAACGACTGCGGACTCATGATCTTTGACCGGGATACTCAAGACGTTCATGCAGGCGGTTCAGGATGCGGCTGTTCAGCCACTGTTTTAGCGGCCCATATACTGCCCGAAATCCAACGCGGCAACTTAAACCACGTTCTGATTTTGGGCACCGGAGCCTTGATGAGCCCAGAATCCATTTTACAAGGCGAAAGCATTCCGGGCATTGCTCATCTGATTCATCTGGAAAGGGAGTGAATGTATGTTTTTAGACTTTTTTTGGGCCTTTATCATTGGCGGCATTCTCTGTGTGATTGCGCAAATTTTAATCGATAAAACAAATCTAACCCCCGCCAGAATTTTAGTGGCCTATGTCTGTGCCGGCGTTTTTTTAACCGCCGTTGGTTTATACCAGCCGCTTGTCGATTTAGCAGGGAGCGGTGCTACCACGCCGCTGTCTGGTTTTGGCTATTCGATTGCCAAGGGTATTCAAAAAGCAATCAGCGAAAAAGGCGCTATCGGTATCTTAACAGGCGGCCTGTCCGCCACCTCGGCCGGCATTACCCTTTCCATTGTCATGGGTTTGCTGATGGCGCTTTTCTTTAAAAGCAAATCAAAATAAAAATACAAACAAAAAGAGGTACACATGATTTGTGTACCTCTTTTTTAAGAGAGACGAATTTTATGTTCTTAACAATTTTAAATAGCGGGTTTATGATCAGCTTCCAAGAAGCGCATAAGCATGGAAGCCATCTCGCCTCTGGTTGTGCCCTTCTGCGGGTTCATCATCATCACACCTTCGTCCTTGCTTCCCGAAATGAAGCCGGTATGCAGTGCATACTTTAACGGTTCCTGTGCATGTTCTGAAATCTTATTCCGGTCCTCGAATGCA
>JAAVYP010000017.1 GCA_022791195.1 Clostridiales bacterium
GGGGGTATAATGAGACAGACAGACAGACAGACAGACAGACAGACAGACAGACAGACAGACAGACAGACAGACAGACCTGCCTTTTGGCCCGGTGGAACATTTACCTATCGGAGCGTTTACTGTTATTTATTACATTTTTTATACGCTTAAACAAGCGTGTCGGTTGTTGCAGATGAAGAATCTGCTGTATCGGCGCGCTTTTTTATATTTTCAAATGAAGGGAGAGGGAAGAATATGAACGTAAAATATAGGATAGTAAGTTTGCTTCTTAGCGCTCTTGTTATCTATTTCTCTTTTTCCGGTTTGATTTTTGCGGATGATGTGCAGACAGGCACATGTACCCACCGGCATACAGAGGAATGTTACAAGGAAGTGAGCGCATGTTTGTATCAGACAGACGATACAGCGGCGGAAAACGACGCAGAACCGAACGATACTGTTGTCAAAGAAGAGCATATCTGCAGCAAAGAGAGTGGCTGCGTGACAAAAGTTTTGTTTTGTTCTCATGTACATGATGCCAAGTGCGGGTATTTTAACGAGAAAGGGTCGCATCTGATTCTTTCTTGGGAATGGATCGATGAAGAAGGATATCTTGTACAGGATGAAGCAACCGGTGTGTGGGGGCTTGGCCTCCCGGGCGCTAATGAAAAGAGCCCTGTGACCGAGCAAATGCTTTCTGAATTGTTGCCAGCTGAAATTACGGCCGTGTTCTCAGACAACAGCAGCAAGGTGCTGCCGCTGAAATGGGACTATACATCGTTTCCGAATGAAGGCGCATATGAGGGTGACTATACCCTCACAGCAGCCTTGCAGGAAAACTATCGCCTCGCCGAAGAGACCGCCGCACTGAGCGTGCTTGTATCACTCGGCAGCGGACAGACGTTAGCTGTTTCTGACAGTGTTTTACAACAGCATGTTGTTACTGACGGCGTTGTCGAGCCGGCAGACATGAAATTGAACCTGTTTGATTATGGTGTTAATGTGATTGCTCCGACAAGCGGCGATATACTAACGAAAGAGTCGAACCGCCATTTTCGTGCAAGTGGATCGAACGCTCCTTTTTCCGGTATAAATGAGTGGAACCGGGGTATTAATAAAGATCATCTTTTGATTTTTGGTGACGGCCTTGTTCACGGCGGTTTCTGGAATAAAGGCGCGGGCGAAAGCAATACCTATGGAAAAGAATATGCCGGCATGGAGGGCATTGTCAAGAATGTGCTGGAAAACGGCTATCCTTCTATAAATACTGCGGCGGCAAGAGATCAGCTTTTAGGTGATCAAAGCGTCCGTGACTGGACAAAGATTATGGACTGGAAGCTGGCGGGCGACCATATCGAGCAAAAATCGGGCAGCTATTGGACATATGATGGTCTCAACCCGCAAAACCTGAGTGATCAATTGATTGCAAACTGGGAAAAGGCAACCGGACAGACCATTGAAACAGGAACCGAATCGCTTGATTATCTATTTAATCCTGAAATCGAGCATGATTTTAAAGAAACTTATAAGAACGTTACCGGTTTGTTCCAGTTGGATGATCAGGGATATTACTATTATGATATGCGGTATAATTTTGCCGAATTTGATAAAGAGGCGAATAAATTTGTTCTGTATGATGCCCCGGCTACCAGACGGTCAGATGAAAAAGGACCAGACGGAAAGGGAAGTACTGGTAATTTCTTTCCTTTTAATACAGGGGCACAGGTATTCAGCGATACAGATGCGCAAGGAAACCTGACGAGCGATGTGCCGTGCTCTGGCTCAAAAAACGGCGGCCAGTATATCAACCACCATTTCGGCATGACCATGGAAGTTGACTTCCGTCAGCCCGTTCTTGGAAAAATTAATGTCGGCGGCAATGGCGAACAAAACGATATGGTGTTTGAATTTTCCGGTGACGATGACGTATGGATCTATATTGATGGTGTGTTGGTATTAGATCTTGGCGGTATACACAGTGAAATTTATGGTACCATCAATTTTGCCACCGGTGAGGTTTGTATCGGCCGTGCCTACGGCAATATTGTGGGCTTGCCTGATGAGCCGACCAATCCTGACCAGTTGGTGACCCAAACCACGCTGAAAGATTTGTTTGAGGCAGCGGGTGTTGACACGAGTTCTTCGACCCAGTGGCGCGAAAATACTTTTGCCAGTAATACCGACCATAATTTACAGTTGTTTTATTTGGAACGCGGAAACTATGATTCCAGTCTTTCCATGCGTTTTAACCTGGTTCCGCGTTTGTTCCAGCAAATTAAAAAAGTGAATCAGGATGGCAATCCGATTGAAAATGTAGAATTCGCAATGCATTATGCTGTAGAAACTGCGGATGGATTTGTCGCAGACGGACCTGCGTTGATCACACTCAAAACGGATGCCGATGGAACGGCACCGTTTGTGGAACCTAATTCGATTACGAAAGACAATGCACAGGGCAGCCCGTTTAACTTTATCGACCGATATGTAGAGGGACATGAATATTATATACTAAAAGAAACGGTGACGCCGTTTGGCTATCGTTCACTGCCGATTGATGTCGTGCTTAGATTTGATCCCGAGAATACTATGCTTATTGTACAAAACCCGTGGATTACGGGTGCGTATGCCAGCTTTACGTCTACGATCACCGGTAGCCGGGGCGTAACGTATGGTGTGTTTGATGAGCTTACGGGCGATATTAAGCCATCAGGTGATGTATTGGACGCTGATATTCAATCGAGCGGACTGGTTGTTGCCGTGCCTATGCTGTTAGAGGAAAGCACCGGAAAATGGAAGGCGCTGTATGGCAGTAATGTAAATGGTTTTAATGCCATTAAACCGGAATTTCGTACTGAAGAGTCGTGGCGTGAATCCCTTTTGACGGCTGTTTTGTATCAGTGCTCAGACACGAGAGATAATGTGCCAAGTTGGCATTTGGAATGGAATCAAGAGAGCCATCAGTTAGAGGGCACGTTGTCAGATTTGCCGGGACGGGCTGACCGGTATCTGCTGAATAATAATTCTGGTGATATGAAGATGGTCTATGCGATCATCGATTATAATTCGCTGGCTAAACTTGGTGTGTCTGATCCAAATGTATCCAGTGATGAAAAATATGAGGCGATCGGAGCTTATATCAATCAGTTAGTAGCGGGCGGCATGACGCGTGAAGACGCTGTAAAAGTTACGCGCGATTTGATTTTGAACGGCAATGGTGATGACAGAGACCTGCATACGTTAAATACTGACCAGTTTAACCGAAATTTCCGTTCATTAATTTATATTCCTAACGAGCAGCGTGAGCTTCGTATATGGAAGGTCGATCAGAACGGTAATCGGCGTAACGGTGCCGAGTTTACGCTCTATCGAGATGCAGCGTTAACAGATGAAGTTGTACGGGGTGTGACGGCGACTGTTGGCGATCAGGACGGCGTTTTGATCTTTACTCCCTCGCCGGAGAAAACTGAGACAGGCGAGACGGCGCCGGGATACGCCCAAGTGCTTTGGGCACGCAGCCAGCATGATAAGTATTATTTGAAAGAAACAAATGCGCCGGAGGGCTGTGAGCTTAACGAAACAGTGATTCCTGTGCATGTAGGTATTTATTCAATTTATGCGGACGCAGGTACATCGGATGATGGCGTCACGGTCATGGCGGGCGTTGGTAAACTGGTGCAGACCATGAAGAAGTATGCAGCCGATGAAGAGGTGAACATCACCCTGCGGGATATCACGGCGAATGCAGAGGTGCAAGAGACCGGGACATTCCAAATGTATGGTTGGCAGCCCATGAACTTGGATGGAACCAATGTGCAGCGCAGCATTAATCTTCACTATGGCAAAAACGCGCTTGTTGATTATGGAATGCATGATGAGGACGGCGGTCAGATTTATTATCCGTATTTTGTAACCGACACAGGTTTCATTAGAACAAGAATACGGCAAAACTGGAGCGGCTTGGATGGTACAAGTAATCGATACGGCGATGAAGGTACGAACTACGACGCCAACAAAGAAAATTTGGGCGATTCAGATATTACCAGCCTGTTCAGCTTGTTAAATATTGTTGTTGTTACCGACCAGACCTCGCAGGACAGCAAAACCGGCGAGCTAACGGTCAGCAAAATCATTACCGGCGGAGTCGACAGCGACGATGAATACAACAGAAACTTCCTGTTTGATTTAAAACTGACCGATGAAAACGGAAATGAAATTGATCCCTCGCAGCAATTTTATTTTTACGGAACCAATAAATCGGGTTATATCAGCAACGGCGGAACGATTCTGCTGCATCATGATGAAAGTATTACGATTCTTGGCTTGCCGGAGGGCACTCACTTTACTGTTACCGAGAAGATGAACCAAGAGCACGGCTACACACCGCTCGGCGGTGTCATTCGAGAAGGAACGATTGTTTCCAATCGAACAGCTGCGGCGAAATATATCAATGTTCGCGGAGAAACGCTTCCTTTTACTTTTACAAAGGTAGATGCAGAAGATTTAGCTACCCCGCTTGCAGGTGCGAAATTTATGCTCTATTGGTGGAGTGACAATGGCACGCCTGACACGGCTTTAATTCCGTTGGCAGGACCGTCCGAGGACAGCGGATGGACTCTCGTTTCATCAGTGACAAGTGATGCAAATGGCGAGGTGAATTTTGGTTCGCTGGCTGAGGGAACCTATCGGCTTCTTGAAGTCTTGGCGCCGGATGGCTATATTCTGCCCAGAGCGCAGTGGCAGCTTTCGGTTGTTTCCGATGCGGACGCCATGAAGCTTGCGAGTATAACGACAGTAGGCGTGTTGGGAGATAAACCACCGGCATTTGCTGTAACAGAGGGTGCGTATAAGCTGCCGAATATGCCGGAAGTGACAATTCCGTTCACAGGCGCAGGACAGCAGCCGTATCCGTTTAGGGCACTGGGTGTTGGTATGCTTTGTACCGCTGCTTTGACAGCCTTAGGGTACTCTGCATTCAGCGGCCGGAAGGCGAAGCGAAAAAAGAAAGAGAATGTTATTTCGTAATTAAACAAAATAAGACAGGAAAGAGGATATAAATGAAAAAGCGACTATTAAGAGCTGGCGCGTTGATTATATGTATCATGCTGTGTTTATGCAGTACCATATCTGTATTTGCTGATTGGGTACCGCTTGCACCGACCGATTCCAAAAAGGGCATTGTTGAAGTAAAAATCGACACGACCAAGGGCGAGGTGCCGACCGGCATGCGGGCCACTGCCTTTCGCATTATTAAGGTAAGCGTAGACGATGTCAATGCGGGTACCGGCAAAGATCCGTTTTATCAGCCGGCAGATCCTGTTTATACATGGGCTCCTGGCGTTGCAAAATGGGTAGAGCGTGTGTATCCGACTTATATTGATACTAAACACAACAATGCCGTAACCGAAGCCTACAGCGACCTTGCTGAAGACAGCGAAGCAGTTGTATCATTTATTGATGCATTGGCAGCCGCCATAAAAAAAGGCGAGCAGGGCATTGCGTTTAAGAAAAATGCAGATGGTACCTTTAAAGAGAGTACAGATCCGTTGGTTGTGTCTGCCGGCATTGGCGCTGAGTCTGGCACCGCTACTATTACAGGACTCTCGAAAGGCAGTTATATTGTTTTAATTGAAAATGGAAATAAAATTTACAAGCCGTCTGTCGCAAACCTGACACCTGTTTGGAAAGAAGCGCAAGCCGATGGTACAGAGGCGGGCTGGTTTGTAGATTCGCCTATCCAACTGCGGATTAAAGATGCAGAGATTGGTATTGTGAAAACCGTAAGCGACAAAGAGGATGGAACTTTCGCTTCCACTGTCAGCGCTGGTATAGGAGACCAAGTTTATTTTGATATTGTAGCTGATGTGCCGGTTTATCTTCCGAACGCTATTTCAAAAACCTTTGTCATTCGAGATGAACTTTCGGCTGGGCTGACTTTTGACAAGAGCAAGGAGCCGTCTGTATACGGTGTTTCGGGAACAAACGAAACATTGCTTGTCAAGGACAAAGACTATACTTTTACAACCGCGGCCGGGAATGAAACGTTATCAGGCAAATTTACTGTGACTTTTGCAGATTACGATAAAGTGTCTGCTTACGAAAAAATACATCTTAAATACAGTACATTAGTGGACGAAAAGGCGCAAACAGGTTCCAACGGAAACAAAAATACAGTTTATATTGACTATTCAAATAACCCATACACTGAGAACAGCAAAAAAACAGCAGATTCTGAAGCGACTGTATATACATATGGTTTCCAATTGACCAAAACCAATAAAACGGGCGATCTGCTGCCGGGAGCGGTCTTTACGCTTGAGCGGCAGGTAGGCAGTGCTTGGGAAAAAATTTATTTTGTGCAGGACAGCACCGGTATGTACCATCGTGTGACAACCGGCGGTCTTGATCGGGTAGAAAGCGGCAGCGGAAACAAACTCGGCAAGATAAATTTGCGCGGTTTGGATGCCGGCTCTTATCGATTAAAAGAAGTACAGGCACCGGCCGGCGGTTATGTGGTTTTGAAAAAGTATGTGACCTTTGAGATTACCGATAATAAGCTTGCCAGCGGTGCTGAAGGAATCGACGGTATTCCGGAGGATGATAAAGGCGCTAATTTAACCAGCGAAGATGGTATCAATGGCTATGTCGGTCTAACTGTTAAAAACTCAAAAGGTTTTGATCTGCCAATTACAGGCGGCATCGGGACGATTTTGTTTACAGCCGGCGGTATTTTGTTAGTAGCAGGTGCATTCGCACTCTTGCTGCTTGCCAATAGAAAAAAGACTCGCCAGCATTAAGACGATTGTAAAATACTACATAGAAAAGTAAGTGAGGCGCAGGCAGCTTGTTGCCTGCGCCTGCATGTTAAGAGGACGCTCATTTGAAAAAGGGAATTGTATATTTTATTATTATGGTTTTGTTGTTGGCAGGTGCGGCATTATTTTTGTATCCGTCTTTGGCCGGTTATCTGGCGGAACGGCATCAGGCTGATGTGGTTGTTGAATATGATGCGGCGGTTCAGCAAATGCAGGATCAAACGATTGCTAGTGAGTGGAAAAAAGCGGAAGAATATAATGAATCGCTTGCCGGTGAGCCTGTACACGACCCTTTTTTGGAGGGAAGCGGTATGGCCTTGCCGCAGAATTATTTGGAAGTGCTGCATTTTTACGATGCGATGGGAACGGTTGAAATCCCTAAAATTGCTGTCAGTTTGCCTATCTATCATGGCACAGATGCAGAAACACTGGAAAAGGGAATTGGCCATTTACGGCAAACAGCTCTGCCTATTGGTGGAGCCGGCACTCATGCAGTATTAACCGGTCATACCGGACTGCCGAACGCAAAAATGTTTGATGGACTCACCAAGTTAGAAATCGGAGACAAGTTTTATATTCATGTGTTGGGACAAACACTCGCTTATGCAGTGGATGAAATCAATGTCGTTTTGCCGGAAGAGACAGAGCGTCTTGATGCGATTGCAGGAGAAGATCACGTAACGCTGATTACCTGCACGCCATACGGCGTCAATACACATCGGCTGCTTGTGCGCGGTGTTCGTGTGCCATACAGCGAAGAGGAACGAGAGCAACAGCAGGTGCAGCAGGAGGGCATGACGCTAAAAAGCAAATTTATTTTGCAGGCGTCGATTGTTGGCGGAGTGATTGTGCTCGTTCTGATCGTGATGCTTATTTTCCATATTCGCGCTTCTAAAAGGACTGATGGCAGCGGAAAGGAATCTTGATTTTTACTATGAAGGGCAGAAAAATTATTACAGGCATAGCACTTCTCATGCTGATAGTTGGGATTGGATTGCTCGCTTATCCCCATATGAGTCAATATTTTTTTCAAAAGCAAGCCGAAACAGCCATCCATACATTCCAGAATGCGGTGGCGCAGGAACAAAAGCAAGACGCTCAAAATTCCGCGTCGGAGCAAGGGTCGTTGCAGGAATTATATCAGAAAATGCAGGCCTATAACGAAGAGCTGTTCATAACAGGACAGGCAGGTTTGGTGGATCCGTTTTCTTATGAACAGCCCAGCTTTGATTTGTCTGCTTTTGGATTTGCAGAGAATATCGTTGGGTATATCGAAATTCCGCGTATCGATGTGTGTTTGCCTATTTATCTTGGTGCCAGCAAAGAGAATATGGAAAAAGGTGCGGTGCATCTTTCGCAAACAAGCCTGCCGATCGGCGGTCAGAACACCAATTGTGTGATTGCTGCCCATCGGGGCAGCTTGCGCGGATTTATGTTTCGGAATATTCATAAACTGGCTATTGGAGACGATATTTTTATTACAAACTTTAAAGAGACGCTTACATACAGGGTTACACAGACGAAAATTATTGATCCGGATGATATTGGCGAGGTGATGATTCAGTCAGGCGAAGATATGGTAACGCTAAGCAGCTGCCATCCGCTCGGCTCTAATCACCAGCGTTACCTTGTATATGCTAAACGGGTGGATTCGTAACAGACAGAAAAAGATGATGGCCCTGTGTGATTTTTCATGCAGGGTCCGTTTTTTGTCCTTGAGGTCGATTGAAAGATTTATGTACACATAAATAACTCCCCGATTACGTAATGTAATCGGGGAGTTTGATTCAATATGTGTCATTTATTATTTTAACCATCGATTTAAAACATTTTGATACAAGCGCCGCAGCATTTGTGCGATCTGCGCTCTGGTGCAGTCTCCCGCCGGATCAAGAGAGTTATCGCCAACGCCATTCATGATGCCTTTGGCATTGGCCCAGGAAAGTGCATCAATGGCATATGTGCTGATCTTGTCATAATCCTTATATTTTTGAAGATCTGCTTTGTAATTAACATTATATCCCTTGCTTCGCGTGTAGCGATAAAGCAGGGCGGCGGCTTCTTCTCTTTTTATTTTATCATTTGGTGCAAACTCTGTATCAGAAATGCCGCTTACGATTTTTTTGTTTGTTGCCCAAACAACCGCACCGGTGTACCACTCTCCGCTTGGTACGTCTTTAAATTTTGAGGTAGCATTGTTGTCAACAGTGGTACCATCTAAACGGGCAAGCATTGATACAAACATGGCACGGGTCATGGGTGTATCCGGCTCAAATTTTTCATTCGATCCCACCATCAGTCTGGAAGCGATTGCGAAGCGTACGCCCGGCATGTACCATTCGTCTTCGACGAGATCGGTGTATTGCTTTTGCTCAAAAATGAGAACAGCGCGGCTTAAATTGAAAATTTGAGAACGCATTCTTGCGACATCTTCGGTTGTGAAGCTGTTTTTTATCGATCCGCTGATAATCTCGACTGATTCGGCTAAATCGGGATAATTCTTCCGAATGATACGCATCTTCTCTACATTACGCATACCTTCACAAAGCTTTTCAAAGCGCGGTGTACTTTGGGCTTTCATGTCAGGAGAATCTTTTTCAGCCGGGTAGATCAGATAGCAGTCACCCGGATAGGTAACAGTGTGAAGAGATGAGTGAAGCGGATCCTCATCATACTTGTTAAGAGCCCACCGCATGATTCCGTCGACATTATATTTATAGGAGTCATAAACTGCATAAGCAGCTTCACCCGGCTCATTGGGCGTGGACATTCTTCCGCTGCCGCATGAGTAAAGAGTTGTGTTTAGCCCATTTTTTCTGCGTGTTTCGGATAGTTCGATGATATCAGATGTTTTCAGATTTTCCCAAAGCGAGATGTCGTACATCCGGTCATAGAGAGAAGCGACTTCGTTCGCATTTACGGCGCCGCCGACCTTGAGCGGTTGACCGGCCGAGTTTTTAATGCTTTCGGCCATTTCTACCAACGCTTGTGTAACGGCTAATCCACGCTCGTCCATAGAAAGACAAGCGATGTCAAACCAGCCTTTTTCCTCTAAATGTTTAGCCAAATCCTGCAAGAAATCTGTGCTGATCTGCTTCCAGCGTTCAGACCCTGGGCCGCCGCCGCCATCGTGTTTGATTGTGCCGGTTGCCTCATCATAGTAGACAAAGCCATAGCCTACACCTGCATGGTAAAAGAAGTTAATTTGCCGGTTGATGCCATGTTTCATATTTAGCTCAATCCAATAGTCCATGTCGGTGTAGTCGTACGCAAAACTGCCATCCGCCTTTTTGGTCCACTTCACCATAGAAGGACATGGACACGGCTTTCGGCTGTTCCACGGATCTTCAACAAGCGTAACTGTGATGGCATTTCCGCCTGCCTGATGATACAGCTCCAGTTCACTTTCGAGTCCTGCTTCATATTTTTTATCAAGACGGATATTGTAGAGCGAATAAGGGTTAGTGTCTTGGTCTTCCGGTGTAATAAAGCCGAAATATTCTGCATTTGTTTTGCCTGAATAATACCGGTTGGAGGCATAGGGATACATCCACAAGTCTAAATAGGTTTCCCAGTCCTCCGGGTTGGGCAGGGTCAGGTCGATGACTTCAAGTTCATAGGCAAATTCGGCCAATGTCTGGGAGCCGGTCTTGAGTGCGATTGTTCCTTTATAAATACCAGCGGGAGTATCTTTTGGTACATAAATATCAACCCAGGCCTCGTGGATTTGTCCGGCGGCGAGATCTTTTATATTCTCATGGGTGATGATATCAAACACATCGTAGTCGATATTGGGATAAGCCGGTGTTTTTGTGTTAACTGTGGCTAAATAGGTAACGGTAATGTTTTCTTTTTTGATGACAGCACCATTTTCGCTTGTGAGGTCCATGGCTGCAAGCTCGGCATTGGGGATATCATCCTGTAATGTGAAAAAGTCAAGACGGCTGTTTGCATGGTCGTTTTTCCAAGCCCAGCCCGACCAGCTGCGTACTTCTTTACGAGAGCCGTCTGTGTATTGTTTTAGCATGTTCTTGTAGACTGATGGCTCAAGATGCTCATCGTTGTTACCCACCGTTGCATAGAGCTTTGCTCCTGATGCAGTGGATTTGCTGACAGGCAGACAGGATATACCTGCACCTACCAGCAGTATGGTAAGAAAGGCCGATAGAATACGTTTCATAGTTTTCCTCCAATTGATTGGTTTCTATTGATATATATCTTTTATATTATACTGTTTATAAAAAAGAATTGCAATTATTAATTCACAATTTAATTATTTTTGTGGTTATTCAATAATTATAATAGCTTTGCTTTGTATATATTAACCTTGAGTTTGATGTCATTCATTTATTGCGAGAATTATATTTTGTATCTTCGCAATGACAAGAGTCGGTAGCCTATACGATCCTATTGTTCGCAGCGAACGGATACAGGGACTTTTGTACACCGTAAAGAACCGGATCAGTGGTAAAATAATATTTTGTATTTGTGATTTCAAAAAATATCATAAATATTTTTTCGACAATTTTAGATTTTTTTAGAAAAATATTGACAAATTTATAGATTTGTGATATGATGTGACTAAAATATTAATTTAACATTAATAAATAGCGATTTATCAAGTGCAAATGCGTTGACATATTGCCCATCTGAATCCCACTGTTTGATGCATAAGTACAATTGGTTATGTACTTATGCATTTTTATATTTTCTCCTTCATTTACAATCATAGATGATGAAAAATCAAAGTATGATTTATTGTTAAATTGTATATGTTGAGCCGATTTTTCGCGGAGTAATAATTTGGTTATATATATAGTAGGAAAAATTATGACTGTAGCAGCTGCTAAAAAACAGATATCTATAAATCGGAATTTTGAATTTAGTTAAATATTCAAGTGGATCAACATTTTTGAACAGCTATATACTGGATAAAGCGATTCATAAAAATTGGTTTGAAGAAGAATGTATCGCCTATTATCAGGAGCGCAAAAATTATGAAAATTAATATATGAACTTTTCATCAAAAAACACATAGTCTTTGGTGGTTAACGAATTTGGGAGGAAAAATGTTTTCAAATTTTAGATATCTTTTTTCGGATTTGCGAAAAAATGATCCAGCAATGCTTTTTTGGAAATTGCTTGATGTGCTGCTTTGTGTTCTAATTCCGCTGCTTTCAACATTTTTTTCATCCGAACTCGTCCGTATAGTAACGGAAGACGTGCTTCTTATTGAGTTTTTTTGTGTGATTGTATTTTTCAGTGTAATGACTATGACTGCGAAGTTCATTCAAATCCTAAGTAATGGTCAATTAAACTCGCGTGCCTTTGCTTTACAAATGAGATTTCGCCTTCAGTGTCTGGAGAAACAAATGAAGATCGAGTACGTATGTCTGGAATCTCGTGAGGGCGCTGTCTTGTCTACGCGTGCTTTTGGCGCTATCGGTGCTTTGCAATCCTTTTTGGATGAAAGCGGCGGTATGATGACCGCAGCCCTTGGATTTCTTTCTTATGGTGCGGTTATTTCAATGCTTCATCCATTTGTTGTTATTATTATGATTATCATGACATTAGTTCATTATCTGTGCATAAATCGCTTAGCAAAGTTAGACTTCTCTGATAAAGAGGTTAGTGCTCCGTTGGAGCGCAAAATAGAGTATCTTGTTTCAAAGTGTCGAGACTTTACCTTTGCCAAAGAAATCAGATTGCTTGCTCTGAAGAACTTTTTGATAAAACGATTCGGCGTTCTGCTACATCAGAGACTGAAAATTTCTGCAAAACAGCATTGTCGGTATTTTATTGTCCAGATGATCGTGGCGCTTCTTAGTTTTATACAAACAGCTTTGGTATATATCTATTTAATTAGTGAAACGATTCACGGAAATATAACGGCGGCAGAATTTATTTTGTATCTGGGAGCGATAACAGGATTTTCCGGCTGGATCATTCAGATGATAGAGCGTTATGGATCGTTGATGAAAAAAAGCTTAGATATTTTGGATTTGAGACACTTTTTAGAATATGACGATTGCTTATACCAAAGCGAAAAAGTATTTCCACAGAGCGCTCCTGAAATTCAGATGAAAAATTTGAGCTTTTCTTATGACGCCGAAAGAAAAGTGATTGACCAATTAAACATGACGATTCATTCAGGAGAAAGAATCGCATTGGTCGGACTGAATGGCGCGGGCAAAACTACATTGGTGAAATTGTTGTGTGGTTTATATAAACCGTATGGGGGAAATGTGCTATTTGACGGGCAGTCTGAAATATCGATTTCGGATTTTTCAGTGGTTTTTCAGGATATTTATTTACTGCCGGTGTCGATTGCAAAAAATATTGCTCTGCAACAGGATGTTGATCCGCAAAAGTTGCAATCGGCACTGGAGATGTCGGGCATGGATGAAGTAATTGCAAAGCTTCCTGAGCGGGAACAAACATTACTTGTTAAAGAGATGAATGAAAATGCTGTAGAGCTTTCCGGCGGAGAACGGCAAAAGCTGGCCATTGCCCGCGCGTTGTATAAAGATGGGTCAATCATGATTTTGGATGAGCCGACCGCGGCACTCGATCCCATTTCAGAAGACAATATCTATCGAAAATTCAGCGAGATGACTATTGGAAAAACAGCGATTTTTATTTCACATAGGCTAGCAAGTACCCGCTTTTGTGATCGGATTTTCTTGCTGAAGGATGGAAAAATTGCAGAGAGTGGAACGCATGATCAACTTATGGCGCTAAAGGGAGAATATGCCAATTTATATGAAGTGCAAAGCAAATATTATCATTCGAAGGAGGAGCAAGCATGATGAAAAATTCGTTTGGCAGAGATTTTGTGTTGCTTTGCAGAGGCATAAAGACTGTTATGCACCTTGAGGCGCTCTTACTTCCGTTGAAAATTTTACAAGTGTTTTTTGCAGCGTTGTCTCCATTTTGGGCGGTTTGGTTTTCTGCCAGGTTTATTGACGAATTGACCGGAGCACGCAGAATTCCATATTTGGCTGTATTTACGGTCTTGATTGTTACGGGCGCAATGTTGTTTTCGCTGATCCGACAAGCTCTTTCATCGGTTATCGGCCAAAAGGAATTTTCTTTCACAAAAAAGTATGAGCTGCTTTTAGGTCAGCATTTGATGGATCTGGATTATGGGAAAATCGAAGATCACAATACCCACATGCTGTTAGAAAAAATTTATGCCGGCCGGGCGCTTCATAATTATGGACTATGTAAAATTCCCGAGAAACTTCCTTTGCTGTTTCAGCACCTTTTTAGCATGGCGTTCTCTTTGGCTTTTATACTCCCGGTGTTTGCAAGTCCGTCTGTTCAAACAGAGGGATGGATGCGATTTTTTTCCTCTCCTATTTTCGGTTCGTTAGTGCTGGTGCTTCTGTGTGTGAGCTCAGCT
Source organism: Clostridiales bacterium (assembly GCA_022791195.1). Taxonomy (GTDB): domain Bacteria; phylum Bacillota; class Clostridia; order Oscillospirales; family CAG-272; genus CAKSEI01. The sequence goes on from JAAVYP010000017.1 coordinate 14,197, forward strand.
GTTTCGATGTACGCGACCAAGTCGTTGTCTTTAAAAGTCAAAGCAGTTATGAACAGCTTTACTTTTCTTAATCGTTCTCTTGATTATTACCGATATCAATATTTGGATGGGTATAAAGCAGGTAAGGATGTCCGTCTGTTTCGGCAAAATACGCTAATTATGCATGAGCTGAATAAGCTTGGTAATACCGCGTGTGCGGAAACAAAACAGCGTCATCGTATTGAGTGCCGTTATATTGGAATCAGTGAGTTGTTTAGGCAGATTTTGAATTTTTCCGTTGTAGTACATGTGGCAACAAAGGCGCTAACCGGTTCGATCAGTGCAGGTGAGGTGTTGCAATATATCGAGGGAATCACTGCATTTTTTTATGGAATATCCGAATTTGCCCATGTGGTGACTATTTTGCGGGCTAATAACGATTGGTTTGGCTATTTTTGCCAGTATATAGATCTGCCCAGCGAATTGCATTCGGGATGTGTTTTACCGGATTCGAGTCATATTGAAATTGAATTTCGCCATGTGTGTTTTTGCTATCCTGGCTGCGACACTTATGTGCTAAAAGATGTTTCTTTTATTCTGCATAATGCTGAAAAGCTTGCGATTGTAGGACAGAATGGAAGTGGCAAGACTACAGTAATCAAACTGCTATGCCGGCTGTATGATCCAGATGAAGGTATGATTTTGCTCAACGGAAAGGATATCAAAAGTTATAAGTATGAAGAATATCTAAAGTTATTGTCTACAGTATTTCAAGATTTTCGTTTGTTTTCTTTTACCATAGGTGAAAATATTGCTGCCGATGATAAGATAGATACCGAAAAGGCAATGCATATACTGGGTAAGGTGGATTTGAAGAACCGATTTGAATGTCTTGACCAACATATAAACACGGACTTTGAAAAAGACGGGGTAGAGCTATCGGGGGGAGAGGCACAACGCTTGGCTATCGCTCGCGCGTTATATCGTGATGCACCTATTGTTATTTTGGATGAACCAACCGCGGCGCTTGACCCTATTACCGAATCAAAAATCTATGAGCAGTTTACGAGTATGGTGGTTGGAAAAACAGCAGTGCTGGTATCGCACCGTCTTTCTTCCTGTCGCTTTTGCGATTCGATTTTGGTTATGAATGCCGGAAGCGTAGTGCAGCATGGCCGGCATGAGCAATTATTACAGGACAGCGAAGGAATTTATGCAAATCTTTGGAATGCACAGGCAAAGTATTATGTAAGCAGGGGAGAAGAAACATGAAACCAAAAATTATCGGCATTTGCGGTCCTTCCGGCAGTGGCAAAAGCACGATCGCCGCTGATTTTGCAAAGCGTTTGAACGCAGAAGTGATTCATTTAGATCATTATTTCAAACATGATTTACCGCAAATGTGCTCGCCGGATGATCATCAATATTATTCAGATTGGAATAGTCCGGAATCCATTCGGACCGATGAAATTACAGCACATTTGCAAAGCTTGAAAGAGAGCGGAACCGCGCGGTGGGTGATTGTCGAAGGCCTCCTTTTGTTTTGTATTGATGCACTAAGAGAAATGCTTGATTTTAAGATATTTGTCAGCGCGAAAACTGAAACCTGTTTGTACCGAAGAATTATACGTAATATGCATATGTTTTCCCAAAGTCCGGAGGAGATAGGAACTTATTATTTGAAATGCGCCCGGCATAGAGAGGCACTGTATTGTTTGCCGTTTGTCAAGCATGCTGATATTGTTATTAATAATGACATTGAATATGCGAACCAAGTAGAAGATATATTCAGAAATTACATTGCATCGTTGGAGTAAAGAGCGGTAAGTAATATGCATATTAATCATATAGCATCGATAAAAGCAGGGATTTAATGCAGTATTTTGGTGTTATAATAGGGAGAATGATAATGAAGCGATTTACTTTTTACATTCATTCGCGAATTATATAATCATAGATATGCGCTAAGCCAAGAGGTTGATTATCCAATAGTAGTATTTAGTGAAACAAAAAAACAAAAGGAGTTGATTGACGGTGAAATTAAAAAATAACTCTATCGTTTATGCAGTTAAAAATATTTTGACGTACTCACCCAAATATTTTTTGTTATTTATCCCATATATCATATTAGGGGGACTTTTTCCGGTTTCGCTGACTTATTTGAATCAATACTTGATTAAGACGCTGACGAATCCGGCTTATCCTGCTTTCCTTTACGATGCGGCTATACTGATTTTATCAATACTTTTGATTAAGCTATGCAGAAAAATTTCGGATATTGTTTTTAGTTTAACCAATAAAAAAATAAGCAATCACATAAATCAAGATATCAAACTAAATATCATTGAAAAATTGCAAAAAATACAGTTGAAAAATTTTAATAATCCTACAACTTATGATGTGATTGAAAGAGCAAGTCAAACCAATTCAAGTTATATTACTGAGCCTCTATTTATGTTTGTCAACTTGCTGCGGGAATTAATATCCATTGTTTGGTATGTGGTTTTATTATTGAAGTTTGATGTGTTTTTATTTGCCGCCGTTTTAATTTTAGTTCTGCCTTCTAAAAAAATACAAAATGCCATTCTAAATGTTATCATAAAGACAGAAAACAAATTAACTAATTTATTGAGAAAGGCTAGATATTATAAAAATAGTATGCTGGATATTTCGGTAGATATTGCTTCTGAAATACGGTTATATGGTTTAAGCGATTTCTTTAAACAAAAATATATTGAGGTTGATAATCAATATATTAAAGAGAAAAAAAGCGGGGAATTAAAAGTACATTTATTATCGTTTCTTTTTTCTGCCTATTTTTATTTAATTCAGTATGGCGCTATCATTTATTTGATTTTAAAAGTAATATATCAGCATATGAGTTTGGATTCTTATGTTTTGTATTCATCATGCATTATGAGCTTTCAGGCTTTTTTGCTTAGCAGCATGGATAAGTATAAGCTGAATGCTGAAAATAAGATTCGATTAAACTATTATGAAGAATTTAAGCAGCTTGAAGATGACTATGATTTAAAAGATTATGATGTGGCTGAAAGTATTTTAACACTTAGAGAGGAAGAGCCATTGATACGTTTTGAAAACGTTTCCTTTGCATACGATCGTGCATCATCCGAATTTTCAATTAAAAATTTGAATTTTTCAATTGAAAAGGGGGAAAAGGTAGCGATTGTCGGTGAAAACGGTTCTGGTAAAACCACGCTTGTCAATTTGCTAAGCGGGATTTATACTCCGCACTCAGGAAAAATATATTTGCATGGCACTCATCTCAATACGATTCCCAGAGAATTGTTATATAAATCCTTCCAATATATGCCGCAGGTAAATCATAAACTCGCTTTGAAAATAAAAGATTTTATTACGTTAAACGAGCACGAGGACAAGTTAAAATATAGACGTGCGCTGCATACATCTCGAGTGGATGAGCTGTTAGCAAATTTACATGATGATACTATGTTAACAAATGAATTAGAGGCGGACGGATACGAACCATCAGTTGGCCAATGGCAGCGCCTTTTTTTGGCCAGGGCCGATTATAAAGATGCAGATATCTGTATATATGATGAACCATCGGCTTCTCTGGATGTGAAAACGCAATATGAATTTGTTGAGAATTTGATGAAACAAAATAAAACTGTCATTATGATTTCTCATACCTTGATGGAGGTTATTCATTTTGATAAAATTATATATTTAGATCATGGGAAA
>JAAVYP010000078.1 GCA_022791195.1 Clostridiales bacterium
ATACAGCGGAAAGGAAGACGAGACGGCCCTTGGACTGCTGTCTTATCAGGAGAAATGTGTGGTGGTGAGGATGTCGGATTCCTTTGCGTATCTGTCTGAAATAGACGGCATGAAAAAGATAGAGGCATTTTTAAATGACCCGGCATCAGCCAATCTTACAGATTTTGAAATCATCAGCGCAAATAAGAGGAAAGAGCGTTCACAGAAAGCAAAGAGAGCCAGTGATTATATCCGGTTTGCATTGGAGCAGGCAGATATTTATGTGGCAGGAGAAAAGGTTTCCACAAAGGCAAAGGATGTAACTGCCCGTATTTCCGAGGCTTTTGAAAAACTGATTAACAGCGAATACCATAAACTTAAATGCATGGAGACACAGCCAGACCAGTCTGACATTATGGATGTTCTGAAACGGCCAAAGGCGCAGATTTCCATGAGTGATTTAGGGCATGGAAATGAGAAGAATTATGAGGCACTGAACTCCGTTATGGAGGAAATCCGCTATGCGGGAAAGAATGCGGTACAGTATTCCATTAAGCAGGCATTGGATCAGTTTATGGACCCGCCGTATGGCTACACGGAAGATGATATTGAGTACTTAATTGCTGTTTTGTACCGCAGGGGGCACATCAGCTTAAAGATGAACAGTGTCATTTATACACCGGCAGGCACAGCGGCAGAGGATGCATATAAATATATTACGAAAAGGGAATTCCGTGAAAAAGTCCTTCTTGAGATAAAAGAAGCCGCACCCCAGCAGCATATCAGGGCGGTAAAGGATGTAATCAGAGAGTTTTTTGGCAAGACTATCACCAGTGATGATCAGGATACCCTTATGCGTGATTACCGCAGTTATGCCCAGACAAAAAAATCAGCAATTGAGAACATGCTTCGAGACAGCTATGGTATGAATTCCAGGCTTCCGGGCAGGAGGATACTGGAAGAAGCCCTTCGATTGATTGATGACACAGTGAAAATCAATGATCCCATCAGCTTTTATAAGAGAGTAAATGAACTCTGTGATGATTTCATCGAAGTGGGATTGGATATGGGAGACTTAAACAGCTTTCTTGAGGGAGTGCAGAAAGATAAATTCCTCCATGGGGTGAAAGCTTTCAATATCTACGAGAAAAGTAAGAATTATATTTCAGACCAGACAATCATAGATGATGCGTCCCAGTTGAAAAAGATACTGAGTGTGGAAAAGCCGTACACATTGATACCAAAACTTGAGGAATATGACAAAAAGCTTATGGGAGCCATTATGGAGCTTCTGGACCATGATACGAAACGTATCGAGCCGGATATATATGCGGACTGGAAGATGGTAAAGACCAGCATCCCGGCAGACAGGCCATACTCCCAGCGGCTATTGGACAGGATTGATCCTAAATTTGAAGAACTGTTAGACAAGCTGAAAAGTGTAACCGATATTGCCGCGCTGAATGGTATACCTTCCGAGAGTAATGCGCTTTTACAGAACTGCCTCAGAATGATTCAAAGGGAAGAAGATGCGTATCAGGCGGAACTGGAGCGCAGGAGGAAGGAAAAGGAGCGCCAGGGCGGCGGGAAAGAGGTGAAACCCACTCCTCAGCCAGAGCCTGTGAAAGTTATCAGGAATAAGCCGGTATCCTTTCGGTCCATTACCGGGAATAAGACCTATTCTATCAAGTCGGAATCAGATATTGATAAGGTGCTTGACGAACTCAGAAATGCACTGAAAGCTCAATTGGAAGACGATACGATTATAAAACTCAGCTAAGAACTGTTTAGAAAATAACGCGTGATATTGCTGGAATTTTCTCCAACAGCATAT
>JAAVYP010000079.1 GCA_022791195.1 Clostridiales bacterium
TTTGCGGGCATTTGTGTCGAGAACGGACTGTGAAGGGCAGATGTCGTTTGAGAGTGTGGGGGCAGAGAATTCGAAGAAGCTGCTGGCACGGCTGGTGGATATTGGGGAGGCGCTTGCTGGGAAGTATGATGCTGTTGTGACTAATCCGCCGTATATGAGCGCGGCAAACATGGGCAGGAAATTATTTTCAAAGGTTGAGTCTGTATTTTCAGAATCAAAAAGTGATTTGTTTGCAGTTTTCATTGAAAGAGCATTCCAAATGTCAGGGGATAATGGTTACATTGCATTGATTACACAGCAGGTATGGATGTTTATTACAACATATAAGAGGTTGAGAGAAAAGCTTTTAGAATATAATCTTGTCAATATGAATCATTTGGGAGCGAGGGGATTTGATGAAATAAGTGGAGAAATTGTGCAGACAGCAGCGTTTTGTTTTAGAAAAGGAAATATATTGAGATATAAAAGCTGCATTATACGAAACACCAAAGGAATGAATGAGAAAGAAAAGGAATGTGATTTCTATAAGCATGATAATATGTATCTGATAGATGTGGGTAAAATCAAACACATACCTGAAACACCGTATATTTATTGGATGGGGGAGGCGATGATTGATACCTTTAAGAAAGGGTTGCTTTCTGACACTCAATTTCCGAAGACTGGGGTGACTACTGGGGATAATGATAAATATCTTAGACTTTGGTTTGAGGTAGAAAACAGTAGCATTCATAATAAATGGTTTCCTCTGAATAAAGGTGGAACCTACAGAAAATGGTACGGAAATAATGAGTATGTAATTAACTGGGAAAATGATGGTGCCGCTATAAAGATGGAAAAAGGCTCAACAATAAGGAATGAAGAATATTATTTTAGAGTTGGAGCAACATGGGGGAAAATATGCTCTGGAACATTTAGTGCAAGGTATTCCGCAGAGGATAGAATGTTTGATGCTGTGGGGCTGACCTGTTTCGCTGGCGGGGATACTTCCATTGAGTATCTTTTGGGATATTTATGTTCGAGTATAGCTGATAAATATGTGAAAATGCTAAATCCATCAGTAAGCTATACAGTCGGAACGATTGCAAATCTTCCCTTTATTTATAGGAAGGATAGAGAAAAGATTATTAATCCTATTGTAACGGAATGCATTTCTTTATCAAAATATGATTATGATTGTGATGAAGTATCAATTGATTTTGAAGGTCATCCGCTTGTTCCCTCAATATATGAAGGCAAAAGACAGGAGACATCTTATATAGAGAAATTTGAACTTATACAGGGGCATTACGAGAGCTGGGAGAATGAATGCATTAATCGATTTAACCAACTTAAAAGCAATGAAGAAGAATTAAACAGTATCTTTATAGATATTTACGGCTTACAGAATGAGCTGGTACCAAAAGTAGAAGACAAGGACATTACAGTTCGAAAAGCTGATTTAGGGCATGATATCCGTTCTCTTATTTCCTATGCAGTCGGATGCATGTTTGGAAGATATTCTTTAGATGAGCCAGGTCTCATTTATGCTGGCGGAGAATTTGACGCAGAAAGATATAAGACTTTCCCGGCAGATAAAGATGCTATCATCCCAATTACAGATGAACCATATTTTGAAGATGATATTGTAGGGCGTTTTGAAGAGTTTATTAAAATAGTATATGGTGAAAA
>JAAVYP010000018.1 GCA_022791195.1 Clostridiales bacterium
CAGGGCCACAACCTGGCGCTCTAACCAACTGAGCTATACCCACCATATTTGGCCTACCCTGGGGGATTCGAACCCTCGACCTACTGCTTAGAAGGCAGTTGCTCTATCCTGCTGAGCTAAGGGTAGATGGTTTGGTCCCGTTCGTGCGGCAAAATGGCACATCAATGATTGAAACAACAAGCCGGAAAGGACCTTGTCCGGCTGTATTTTTGGAGCGGGTGACGGGAATCGAACCCGCACGACCAGCTTGGAAGGCTGGGATTCTACCATTGAACTACACCCGCGTACTTGTGCCTACCTATCATATCACAAACCATAGGTCTTGTCAAGAAAAAATCGAAAAAACGAAAAGGGAATTGATAAAACAATGCCAAAGCGTGCGCATCGGTTAGAGAAGACAAGGGCTTTACTTGATTTTAGTTTCTTATTGTGATAAAATAAACAATGTATAACTTCACGGCGATGCGTTTTGTCAATGCTGTGATCAATGGAAAGGAAAAACTTGTATGAAGATCACAAAAGCGGTGATACCTGCAGCAGGGTTGGGCACAAGAATGCTTCCCATCTCGAAAGCGGTTCCCAAGGAGATGCTTCCCATTGTGGACAAGCCGGCTATCTCTTATCTGGTAAAAGAGGCAGTGGACTCTGGCATACAGGATATTTTGATTATTACGGCATACGGTAAAGAAGCCATGGCCGATTATTTTGATTATTCACCCGTCTATGACCATCATCTCGAAAAAAAGGGGCAGCACGAAGCGGCCGAGATGCTGCGCACGCTGGCCGATCAGGCGAATATTTATTTTTTGCGCCAGAAAGAGGCCAAGGGATTAGGGCACGCTGTGTTAACGGCCAAGTCGTTTGTCGGGCAGGATGATTTTGTTGTGATGTATGGCGACGATATTATTGTCTCCGAAAAACCGGTTGTGAAACAGTTGATGGATGTATATGATAAATATGGTCTTGGCGTGGCCGGCGTGAAAGAGGTTCCATGGGAACTGGTCATGAAATATTGTTCGCTGGATGCTTCGCCGTTAGAGGATCATGTTTACCATGTAAAAAATATGATCGAAAAGCCAAAAACCAAAGAAGAAGCGTTTACCAATTTGTCGATTTTGGGGCGTGTCATTTTGCCGGCCTCTATTTTTGATATTTTAGAAAACACCGGCCCTGGCGCCGGCGGTGAAATTCAGCTCACTGACGCGATGAAAGAACTATGTCTTCGCGAAGGCATGTGCGCCCTCGATTTTGAGGGAATCAGGTATGACATGGGCTCGAAGCTTGGCTTTTTGATGGCCAATGTACGAGAGGGCGTGAAAAGTGAGGAGCTCGGCGGGCCGTTTAAAGCATTTTTAAAGGAATTTATCAAAGAATTAGAATAAGATATAGCTGAAAACAGAACATATTTCTTTCAAAAGGAATACAGAGTATGAGAGTGAGTAAAGATAATTATTATTTGGATATAGCCGCAACAGTGGCCGAACGCGGAACCTGTTTTCGCAAATGGTATGGCACGATCATTGTCAAAAATGATACCATTATTTCCACCGGCTATGTGGGTGCGCCGCGCGGTAGAGCAAACTGCTGCGATTTAAAGGAATGCCTGCGGGACAAGATGGGTATCCCGCGGGGCGAGCGCTATGAGCTCTGCCGCAGTGTGCATTCCGAGGCAAATGCTATTATCGCGGCCTCGAGAGAGCAGATGCTGGGCGCCACGTTGTATATGGCCTGCATCTCGCCGCAAACCGGTGAGTTTGTCAGCGGAACTAATAGCTGTGCCATGTGCAAGCGGCTGATTATTAACGCAGGAATTGAAAAAGTGGTGATTCGGGACACAAAAACCGAGTATCGGGTCATTCGGGTATCCGATTGGATCGAGCATGACGATAGTTTAACAGGAGAATTTGGATATTGATGACAGCACAACAAGAACAGCGGCAAAAAACAGCGGCAAAAGAGAAGCGTGTTCGTGTGTGTTTTGTGTGCACGGGCAATACCTGCCGCAGTCCGATGGCTGCTGCGGCTTTAAATCATTTGGCCGGTGATCGGTTTGTGGCACAAAGTGCCGGTTTGTGCGCTTCCGGCGGACAGGATATGGCCGAGCAGGCAAAGAAGGCTTTGCTTGAAAAGGGCATTGAGCCGCCCCCGCATATTGCCCGTCCCTTAACCGAAAATCTATTGCAGGAAAACGATCTTGTCATCGGCATGACCGATGCGCATTTTCTGCGTATGGTGCAGATGTTTCCGGCCTATGCTTCTAAATGTGAAGGGGTTTCACGGGATATCGGCGATCCCTTTGGCGGTGATGTTTCTGTGTACAGCCGTTGTCTTGATGAGATACTCGCCTTTTTACAGGAGCGATTTTGTCTATAATCATACAGCCGGGCAGGGAAGAATGGCTTGACTGTATTGTCCGCATGGAAAATGAATGTTTTACCGATCCATGGAGTCAGCATTCCTTGCTGGAAGAAATCGCAAAAGGCCGCCTTTTTTGCGCTGTTTTGGAAGAAACGCCGATTGGCTATATCGTCATGTGGCCGGTGGCGGATGAATATGAAATTGCGAGTGTAGCGGTGGATTCTTGCTATCGCCGACGGGGCATTGGCTCCTTGCTGCTGGCGTATGCGCTGAGCAGAGAGGGTGCCGCTTATTATTTAGAGGTGCGCGCGAGCAATGCACCGGCGCGGGCGCTGTATGAAAAACACGGATTCAAAGAATACGGCCGGCGGAAAAATTATTATCATAAACCAGTAGAGGATGCTATTTTATTAAGCAGATGTTAGTTTTAGGAATTGAAAGTTCATGTGATGAAACGGCGGTTTCAGTCTGCCGGATGGAGAACGGCCGAAGAGAGGTCCTTTCAAATTGTATTGCCTCTCAGATTGCGATTCATAAATTATATGGGGGCGTTGTGCCTGAAATTGCCAGCCGCGCGCATGCAGAAGCCATCAGCGGACTGTGCCGTCAGGCAATACAGGAAGCCGGTGTCACGATGCAGGATATCGAACTGGTGGGTGTTACCAATGCACCAGGACTGGTAGGTGCGCTTTTGGTGGGTGTCAGCTTTGCAAAAGGGCTTGCCTTTGCCAACCATAAGCCCTTTGTGGCGGTGAATCATATTGCGGCGCATATCGCGGCCGCTTATATTAACGCACCTGAATTAAAACCGCCCTTTTTTGCACTCGTGGCCTCGGGCGGACATACGTCCATGATTCACGTGAAAAGTTATACCGAGTTTGAAACAGTTGGCCGTACGCGCGATGATGCCGCCGGCGAGGCATTTGATAAAATCGCAAGAGTGATGGGTATGCCGTATCCGGGCGGCGCTGAGATGGATCGGGCGGCCAGTCAGGGACAGGCTGTCATTTCCTTTCCCTCGGCGGCGATTGCCGATGATACACTGGATTTTTCTTTTTCGGGATTGAAAACCGCGGTCATGAACTATCTTCATACCAGAGAACAACGGGGAGAAGAAGTTTCAGTGCCGAACGTCGCGGCTTCTTTAACCAGTACCATTTGTGCATCGGTTGTCAAAAAACTGACCATGGCGTGGGATCGATATCATTTCCATCAGCTTGTGCTGGCGGGCGGCGTGGCGGCCAATACTCATCTGCGTGCGGCACTGGCACAATTTTGCGAACAGAACGACATATCGTTTTATGTGCCGCCTAAGCATCTGTGCGGTGACAACGGCGCGATGGTGGCTGTACAGGCTTATTATGAATATGAAGCGGGTCATCGAGCCGCATGGAATTTAAATGCGGTTGCAACCGGTAAAAAATAGGGGGCGAACCAATGGAAACAAAGATTTATATGCTAAGACATGTGCAGGCCATGGGCAATGTGCGCCGGGTTTTTCAGGGGCATACCGATGAGCCGGTCTCGCCATTAGGGGAACAGCAGCTGCATGGCATCAGTGAGTATTTTAAAGATATTGCGATTGACAAGGTGTATGCTTCACCCCTGATTCGGACAAGACGGACGGCCGAGGCGACCGCTAAATATCATGATCTGCCGGTCATTGCCGAGCAAGGGCTGATCGAGATTTATGCCGGTGAATTTGAGAATCGGCCGTGGACTGAGCTTACAGAGCAGTATCCCGAAGAAATGAGCCATTGGGGGCCGGACTATCATCGTTTCTGTGCCCGGGGCGGCGAGCCCTTTCTGGCGGTTTATGAGCGGGCTGTCGATACGGTGATGCGTTTAATCGCTCAGAATAAAGGCAAGACGCTGGTCATGGCTACGCACGGCGGATTTATGCGGGCCTTTATGACCTATGTGCATGACCGCGATCCTGAAAAAATGTCGGTGCGGGACTGGCACAAGAATGCGTCGGTGACTTTGCTTTCGTATGATGACAAAACCGATGCTTTTACGGTGGTTTTAGAGGATTACCGCGATTTTCTGCCGCCTGAGCTGCGCAATTAAGCGTGTTGTTAATATATGAATAGAGAAGAGGGCGAATCAATTGCCGGCCTATGAAAACGAAATCAAAGCACTGCTTGCCAGATTTGAGGTGCTTCTTCGCACACAAATAGAACGAAGCCTGCGCATCGGCGGACAAGGGATATGGCAAATTCTGCCTGCGGGTGACAAAATTAAAATCGGGCTTTTGCCTGGCGATGAGGATTTGCCCGGACTTTTTGCTATTGTGGATGTCGTTTTGCGCACCCTCTTATCTGATGAAATACAAAAGGGAACGGCCGAACTGATCAATATCAGCGGACTGCACTATGAATCGAGATTAACCGCAGGAAAGTCAATACCGAATGAGTTGTTGGCTCAAATAAAGCAGTGTAACGTCATTGTCAAAGGGATATGGCGCGAACCGGAAAACGGGTCGTTCGCCAGTGTTGATGCCGTATTGCAGAAAGAACTTGCCTTGTATGCGAAGCTCACGTCGGTGCGCCTTTCCAACAGAGAAACCGAGTGGCTCTTTTTTCAGGATTTGATTGAAGGGGTTTTGCCAAGCGGCGGTATGAATATACAAGATTTATTAGCCATTGATTTTGTGCTTTCAACACCGGCAGGGGCAGAGCGGTTAGCCAAAACGGTCTTTTCTTATGCAAAGGCGCGTGGTATCAAGCAGATTTTATTCGCTGTGGATGAAAACAGCGGGCAGCGGACCATCGAAAATTATGCGGCGGCCTGTCTTTTGGCTGCAAAGGAATATGACGGCATAGAGCTTCAGTGGATGGACCGGGCTTCGATAGAATCAACGCTTTGCAGACAAACCGAACAGCGAGCCGGTCAGATCGTCTTGCTGCCCTATAAGCAGAAAGAATTTTTTTTGCGGATGCAGAATGATTTAGAGATTTATATGGGACAAGCGGCCATAGGCGCTTCTTGGGCTGTATTTGGATTGGACGCGCCATCGTTTGGTTCCGCCAAGCCGGATAGGACGCGCATCTCGGTGTGCAGCGGTATGCTTCAATCGCTTGCCCTTCTGCTTGACTGCATAGGGGCCCATCATGCAGCCGATCGATTGTGCTCGGCTGTGTGTTGTTCATTGGAGCATAGGCAGGAAAGTGACTCGGGCGATCTTGTTTCATATATAGAAGGTCTGCTTAAAAGGATTGAGGAAATGTGACATGAGTAAAAAGGAAATAGGTGTATCCAGCGCGGTCATCAACCGGCTGCCGCGGTATTATCGGTATCTTCGTGAACTTTATCGGGCGGATATTCTTCGGATCAGCTCATCCGAGTTATCCAAGATGATGAATATCACGGCATCACAAATCAGACATGATTTTAATTGTTTCGGCGGTTTTGGGCAGCAGGGATACGGTTACAATGTCAAATATTTATATAATCAAATCAGCGAGATTTTAGGCGTTCAGGATAATTTCAGCGCGGTCATTATCGGCGCAGGCAATTTATGCCGCGCGATTTCGGCTGGCTCTATTTTTACGCACAGAGGCGTTAAGCTTCTGTCTATCTTTGATAATAGTCAGGAGAAGATCGGCCTGACAATCGCCGGGGTGGAAGTGCGCCCTGTTGATGAACTTAAAACATTCTGCAAGCAGAATCAGGTCGATATAGCCGTGTTGACAGTGCCCAAGAGCGCGGCCAAAGAAACCGCGGAAAAAATCTTAGGCACCGGCATTAAGGGCGTTTGGAATTATACTAATATGGAGCTTGATCTTAGCGTACACGGCATTGCCGTACAGAATATTCATTTAGGTGATACACTCATGACCCTGTGTTATACCATGAAAGAACAACTGGAAAAAGGGACGGTATAACATGGAGCTTGAATTGTATTTTGCCTCAGACGCGTATTGCTTTCCGGGCGCGATTCTCGCCAGACTGCACGAAGCGGATGCATTGGTATTAAAGGTTTTTTTGCTTCTTTGCGCAGACCGGACACTGCGGGGAACAAAAGAACAGATGATTACTGGTTTACAAAATATGCTGGATGCTGACCGGGCCGAGCTTGAAAAGGCGCTTGTCTTTTTAACAGGGGCTGGCGTGTTGCAGGATGCTTCCAAAAGAGCGAAAAGGATAGCAGTAAAAAAGAAAAAGGAGACCGCAACAAACGAGACGGTTTCGTCATTGACCGGCGACACCGTACCGGCTGCTCCTGCCGCGGCAGGTCAATCAGCACCGAAACCGAGTGCGAAAGAACAGGCTGTCATGCCGGTATCGCTGCCTGAATATACGTCCGAGCAGATGGCCCAGTTGATTGATCGAACCCCGTCGTATAAAGTAATCATTGACGAAACACAGAAAATCTGCGGCCGTATTTTTAATCCGACTGAAATCAGCAGGGTCTTAGGTTTAGCCGATTATTTAAAGCTTGATTTTGAGCACATTCTGATGCTTTTTGCCTATTGCAAAAAAAGGGGAAAAACATCGGTCGCTTACATTGTGAAAACGGCTTATAGTCTTTATAACCAAGGCATTGATACAAGAGCTGCTATGGAACAATATGTCAAAGAGGCCGAAGCCTTTGATTCCTTTTCCGGCAAAATACGCTCGGTTTTTGGTATAGGAGAGCGCGCTTTTACAGCGAAAGAAAAAGAAATCATTGCTGGTTGGATACAGAATGATATTTCAGAAGAACTGATGCGCAAAGCCTATGAAATTACCGTGGATAATATAGGAAAAACCTCTTTTGCGTATACAAATAAAGTGCTTTTGAATTGGCAGCAATCGGGTTATAAGACGTTAGCGGATGTGGAAAACGCTATTCAAAGCTATCAAAGCAACAAGCAGGAAAAAGCCAGTTTTGAAACCGATGAATTTTTCGAGGCGGCTTTGCGGCGGGGTCTTGAAAAATTGAGCGAAGCATCAGCCGAAGGATAGGTGAAAGGTAGGGCATTATGGCTTATAATAAAAATAGTTACCGACAAGTGCGGGAAGCATTTGACCAAAAGCGCAAAGACGCGCAAAGACGGGCTGATCTTGCGAAAATAAAGCTGTATGAAGAACATCCTGAGCTAAGAAAAATTGACGAGGCCCTTTCACTGACCGCCATGCGTATTATGGAGGAAATTCGTAAAGGGAGCGACGGTATCGACGAACGAATCAAAGCAGTGCAAAAGGAAAATGAGCAATTACAGCAGGCGCGCGCCGGACTGTTGGTTGGATTTGGCTATACAGCAGATGCAACAGAGCCGGCTTATGAATGCCCCTTGTGCGAGGATCGCGGATTCAAGGGAACGCAGATGTGCAGTTGTTTTAAAAAAGCGTTGACATTGGCGGCGCTTGAAACGAGCGGCCTTGGTTCATTACTGAAAACACAGTCATTTGAGAGCTTTGATCTTGCCTTTTATCAGGGAGAGGACCGTAAAAATGCCGAACAAATTTTATCCTTGTGCCGGCAGTATGCGGCCAATTTTACCCTTGAAAAAGCAGAGAATCTGACCTTTATCGGCAACACCGGTCTTGGCAAAACACATATGTCTACTGCGATTGCAAAAGTCGTGATTGAAAAAGGATTTGATGTGGTGTATGAAACCGCGCAGAATATAGTGAGCGCTTTTGAAGAAGAGAAATTCTCTTATGATAAACAAGGTGCTAAGAAAACAGAAAAATATATGCTTTGTGATCTTTTAATTATCGATGATTTGGGCACCGAGGCGCAAACACAGTTTACGGTCTCTTTTATTTATAATATGATGAATACCCGCATTAATAATGGCAAAAAAACAATCATCAGTACCAATCTTGATCACGATGAGCTTCGCAAGCGGTATGGGGATCGAATCGCTTCCCGCTTGTTTGGTGAGTATGTTCCTATCCGCTTCAGCGGAAAAGATGTGCGTATGCAAAAGTTAAGCAGATAAACGCGGTCTTGGCGGATCCTTATAATTACTGCATGAACAATGGATGTTACAATAACAGTAAAACAAGCAGACGGATAAAAATCCGTCTGCTTGTTTTATTAAAATGATACGTTGTATTTTATCAATCAATTTGATCGGGTAAAAGCGTCGAAAACTTTTCATCAAAAACGACGTTCAGTTCAGCCGCTTTTTTTTCGATATCGCTGTAAAAGTGACTGGCCATATAGTTTTGGCGCAGTGTATTCATATTCTTGTCTACATAAGCTGAATCGGGTTCATAGCGTTTTAAAATATGGAAACCCGAATATGTATCCGAATATACGGAAACTACCTGGCTCATCTCACCGATTTCCAACGAAAAAGCAGCTTTGTCAAAAGCCTCATTCATCTCGTGCCGAAAGATATGAACACCATCTGGTTCTGTTTCTAAAGAGGGATCTTCGGAATATTGTTTGATCAAATCTTCAAAAACGGCTCCGTTAATCGCCTTTTCATAAATGTCCTGTGCAAGCGCTTTGTTTTGTTCGATGCTGTCGTCAGGATCATTTTTAATTAAGATGTGTTTAATATAAATCAGCTCACCCTCTTGTGCGGCCTTTAATATGGCGGCGTCATCTGCTTTCAGCGGTGTGGTCGATTCATTTGTATAAAATGAATATAGCTTTGTTAGCAGTTGGTCTTGAAAGGTGATAAAGCGATAAAGATCCACTGTCAGATGGTTTTTTGCGAGTTCACTGACAAATGTTTCTTTGCCTTGTGTGCTTTCTGCTTCTTTTATATAGGCCTCTACGCCTTTTATCTCTTGTGCATCCAAGGCAATATCATATGTTTCAGCCAGCTTGGCGGCGCTGCGTTCGATCAAAAGATCGTGTATCACCTTTTCCTTGATAAAGGACTGCTTTTCCTCATCGGTGAAAGAGGCCCATACATCTTGACCAAGCAGATTGAGTTCTGACAGGAAATAATAGCGAAACTCAGCATAGCATACATTTTCTCCGTCGATAGTCATCACAATGTCCTGGTCTGAAAGACCATTTGTATGCTGTGTCCCAGAGGTTTCCTTATAAGATTGATAGTCTATTTTTTGACCGCCGCACGAAGCAAAAAGCAGGCTGACAGCCAAAATCAGCAGAGTAAATACAAATTTTTTCATTTTTTACCTAATTCGGGTCAGAGGCAATTACTTTTTCCCCGTTTATAACCTTAATGGCGTCGTTTTCTAATTTTTGAATCGAGGAGGTAAGCAGATAAAATTCGCCCTCACCATTAACCGTCATATACATGACCTGGGTCGATTCTCGATAGAATTTATATTCGGTGGTCAGACCCGCCTTGGTAGTGATCGACATAGTCAGGTAAAGCGTATCTTCAGAAGGATGTTCTTTGGTATACACCCCTCGTATATTGCGGGTCAGCAGGACCTTGAAAAATTCTCTGAAATTGGTTTCGTCTAATTTTTTCCCTGCGTTATACACGGTGAGCGAAGTGGCATTTTGTTTTTTGCCCTCTTGCGTGGTTTTTTCATGATTTAGCTCATAATGGGCGTTAACCCGCTCACTTTCAATCGAGATGCTGGCTATATTCTGAATGTTTTTCTGGAAGAAAGCCGGTTCGATCCATCGCGTGAGCGACCATTCTAAAAAGGATGCGTCTTCACCGCTTATTTCCACGATGATATCAAAGACGTAAGAGTAAGCATAATAGGTTCCGTCGGCTGTCTTTTCAGAGAAAATGACATCATTATAGACCCCTTTGTAAGTGTAAAAGAGCTCATAAGCAGGTTCCAGCGGATTGAGACCGTATGCCAGAAGTTCTCTTGCCGGCATGACCTCTTCGTCAGCCTCTTTGTTAATGGCGACCGTTTTGCTTCCTTTGAAGGAAGTCATTTTTTTGAGCAGCTCGGCATATTGGTAAGCGGCTGGTGTATAGATATATGGCAGCACGTCAACACCAAGTACAGCATTCAGCGCTTGTTCTGTCACCGCATTAGTGACATCATGGGCAGAGACGTTTTGCTTGTACGTCATGGTGTAATTGGTCGCTGCCGCTACTTGTTCTGCCTCGGCCTGATCCTTAAAATAATGAACAGTGGTAAAATGCTCTCCGTTTTTCCAGAGGGTAAAATTGTTTATGGTGCCATAATCGTCCTCTGACGCCGGATAGGTAAGAATGGGGGAAACAAGATCCTCAACCGATGCTAAGACAGTCGTAGACAAGTCAGCAGTGGTAATATAGACGGCGTTGCGTCCTTCTAAACGAATGTAATAGCCCTGGCCGGAAGAAACTGCATAGCCTATATAAACGGTGTAGGATACCCCTGATAGGGAGGTAACCGTATAAGAGGCCTGGGCTGATTCTTCATCTAATCCATAGTTGGCAAAATCTACGCTGTCAGGTTCCTTTTCTTCTTCAGGGGCCGGAATGATTCTTTCCAAGGCAAGCGAGTGACCGACAGAGGCCGCAAGGGAAGCAAACAGTGTTGTATCATAAGGGACATTTTCATTGTCCTCTAAAACAAACTGATTATCTTTTTTGGTGAAGGTATAGCCCCCGTGCTGGTTATTGACTTCTATTTTCTGCATTTTAGATGAGTCAAGCGGTTCATACACATAAATGCGGTTATTATTGCCTAATTGTTCGCCATTTAATAAATGGGGCGCTTGGTCGGTGTTCGGTTCAGGTGCAAACACACGGGAGAAAAAAGCAAAATAAGCAATGATTAAAAGCAGTGCGGCAACACCGACAAACAATGTGATTTTCCATTGCCGTGTGAGTCCGGTTGTTTTTTGATTGCTCATAGGTGTCTTCTCCTTATATAAACAACACTGCCCATGATGAGGAAAACAAGCGGAATAACCACAGCAAAAACAATAGTCCAGCGATTAGCTTGTGCAGAGGTTATATCAAGCGAAGAATCCTCAAATTTGCGCACTTCGATATTGGCCGGCACCTTGTCTTTGCCCATGGCCTGCATGGCTGAATAAAGAATGTCGCGGTTTGCGTAAGAGGCGGATTCTAAAAAGCTTTGTCCGGCAAAATCAGCACTGCCGCTGACCAATAAGAAGTTTTGGTGGACTTCGTTGTTTTCATCGTAGGTTGTTTTACCTGAGAGCATCATAAGACCATATTTGCCCCGGTCGGTTTCTTGGCCGTTGGTAAGGGCAACGGCGTTGTCCGAGGTAGTCAGCACATACGAAGCAAACGTGCTGTTTTCCTGATTGTCCCCTCCTTCAGCGACGGAAAGGCCTAAGGCGTTGAACATAATTGCCTTGGGGGGAGCGTCTAAGCTGCGCAGACTTTGGGTTAAATTAGCGCCGGGTGTGCTGTCCTCAGCATAGGTGGCGGCAATGTTGCGGCCATCACCCGAAAGCGCGTTCACGCCCGATTCGGTCAGCGTCACATTGTGCACGTCCACATACCAATTTTCATAGAGATAGGAATTAAGCTCGGGTAAGGTTTGGTTGGCGGGGGAAAGGAACAGCATCAAGTGGCCGTATGCACCTGTAAACGCATTGATCTTGTCAAATTCATTGACGCTTCCTTCCATGCCCATAAAATCGGTTTTCGGCGAAAAGACAACCATGATACTGGCTTCTTCAGGTATTTCTTCAGTGGCCAAATCAGTGTAGACAACCGTATAGCCGGCGCTCTCAAACAGGCTGATCAGCGCGCTGGCACCTTTGATATCCTCCGCATGATTGGTGGTAAAGCAGACCGTAGCATTTTCGCCTGTAATTTGCAGAAAAGAAGAGACGAAGCGAAGCTCACCGTTAAAGCCATATTCCTCGCCCTCGGTATTGTAAGCGATAAAAGAATTCCAGTTAAGCACGCGGTATTGCCCTTTGGCCGGACAGTCGATAATTACCGAATAAGAATTGATTGTCGTACCGGCGGTCATCATGTACTGACGCACCCGTTCGGTTTCGGTTTCCCAGTTCATGTAGTCAATCGAAATGTTGGCGTATTGGGATGAAAAAGCCTGTGCTAACGTATAAATCATTGATGACACTTGGTTGTCGGGCAGGCGGTCCAAAGGCGTGCAGAAAATAATGGTGACATCGTCGTTAAAATCCTGCAATAAGTCCTTGGTCGTGTCTGAAATGCCATAATATTTGCTGGTTGTCATATCAATATAGAGCGCATATTTATTCGATGCCGCAGTAAAAATCGCGTTGATGATAATAATGACGGCAATAAAGGCGGCTGCAAAGACAACAGCGGCGCCTCCGTATTTAAATTTTCTTTGCTTTGTTATGTTCATGTTGGTACCACGTCTTTCTTTCAATTTGTAATCAATGCAGTGTAAAGGCGCATTTACGACCAGCGGCGCTTTTCAAATACCCGGACGGTTAAGAACAAAAATACAACCGAAAGGGAACAATAATAAAGAAGCGCGTTAAAATCAAAAATACCGTTGCCGAAGGCGTTGTACCGATCCATCAGTGATACCCAGCTAAGGATCGTGCGCAGCCATGCGCTGTTAATGTAGGGAGAAACAAAGCTGATCATGATGAAAATCAGTAAGATGGCCATAGAACCAATCGCTGCTATGAGCTGATTTTCTGTTAGAGAGGATACAAAAACACCAATGGAGATGCAGGCCGCACCAATCAGCAGAATGCCGAACATATGGCCGATCAACTGGGCGGTGTTTGGGTGGCCATAGGTATAAAGCGAGATAAAAGAAACCGAAGAAACAGCAAGCGTCATAGCAAACATGGTAAAAGCCGCAAAGAATTTGCCTAAGACCATACCCGTCAGCGTCAGCGGAGAGGTAAGCAAGAGCTGCTCTGTTTTTGTTTTTCGTTCTTCACTGAACAGTTTCATGGTGAGCAGGGGCAAAACAATGATGAATGAAAGCAAAAGATATGTAAAATAATAAGAAACATTGCTTTCGGTTCCTTTTTGCAGGGTCGCAATCGAAAAAAGCGCCCCTGAAAAACACAGAAAAATAGCCATGAAAACATAGCCGAGCGGCGAGCGGAAATAAGAAAGAAGTTCTCTTTTATAAATTGCCAGCATGGAATTTTGTCTCCTTTGTGTTCTTGTTGTTATTTCGGTTTTGTGTTTTGTTTGCTTTTGCTTGGCTTTGCTTGTCCACAATCGCGATGAAAATGTCTTCCAGATTGGCACCTAAGCTTTCCATGCCAATGATCGGCCACCCTCTGGCGGCAAGGGCATGGAACAAGGGCTTGCGCATGTCAATGCCCGGTTTGCTTTCAATTAAATAGGTGGTGCTGTCTTTGTCAAAGGTGCCGGCGGTTTCGACATATGCAATGCCGTCTGTACCGCGCAGCATGGAAAGAACCTCTTTTTCCGGACCGCAGATTTTGACAGAGAGACGACGGTTTGCGTCTACAATATTGGCGATATTTTCGGTTTTTTCGTTCGCGACGATTTGTCCTTCGTTAATGATGACCATGCGGTCGCACACTGCTTGTGCTTCGGGCAGAATATGCGTGGAAAGAATAATCGTATGACTCTGGCCAAGCGAGCGAATCAGATTTCTGATTTCTATAATTTGCTTGGGGTCAAGTCCCACGGTAGGCTCGTCAAAAATCAAAACTTTTGGATTACCCACCAGTGCCTGGGCAATGCCGACTCTCTGCCGATATCCTTTGGAAAGATTGCGTATGATGCGGTTGTATACGTGCTGAATGCGTATTACCTCGCAGATTTCGGCTAAATGCTTTTTCCGGTCAAGCGTACAGCCCTTTAAATCGTAAATGAAATAGAGATATTCCTTAACGGTCATATCAAGGTATAACGGCGGCTGTTCAGGCAGAAACCCGATTAATTTTTTGGCTTCCAGCGGATTGTCCAAAATATTGATGCCGTTGACCTCCGCGCTGCCTGAAGTGCCTGAAAGATAGCCGGTCAGAATATTCATCGTTGTAGTTTTGCCCGCTCCGTTTTGGCCGAGAAAGCCGACGATTTCGCCTTCTTCGACTGTGAAACTGATGTTGTCGAGTACCTTTTTTTTGCCGAACTGCTTGGTGAGGTTCTTTATTTTAATCACGTTTTTTCCTCCGTGTTTTTAAATTGCTTCAAAATCTATGTGAAATTTGACATAATCACCTTGGGCCAAAAGTCGGCCTGACAGTTATTTTTCACATTATATACCAAAAAGTATAGCAGAGATTCTTGAATAAATCAAGAACAGAGAGCCGCTGCATCGGCATCGTTGAACATTTCTGTATATCAAAAATATACGTATGGAGTCATCATAGCGCACGTTTTCGTCATACGGCGGTTAATTTACAGCGAAATAACCGCCGCCATAGTTCCCCGTACGCCGCCCGATGCACGGTGAGAGAAATAAAGATCGGGACGACAGCAGGTGCAGGCAGGGCATATGTTTATGTTTTGTGCAGGAACGCCGGCCTTGGTTAAGAGAAATTGATTCATGCCGCAAAGATCTGCCTTGTATTTTCCGGTGACAGCAAGCGGATGAATAAATTGATCGGCAAACGCGGGGCTTTGCAAACCGGTCACTGCCTCTTTAAAGTCCTCCGATACTTCATAACAGCATGAATGAATGCAGGGCCCGATGGCCGCTTGAATGTTTTCTTGTTTGGCGCCTAAGCGGCACATGTGTTCGACGGTAATGGGCGCAATACCGGCTGCCGTGCCCCGCCAGCCGGCGTGGCAGGCACCGATCACTTGGCTGACCGGATCGTGAAAGAGAACCGGAACGCAGTCGGCAATTTTAATGCAGAGCGCCACGTTCTTTGCTTTGGTAACAAACCCGTCGGCCTCAAATCGGCCAAGCCCCACATCAGAAGGGCCGACCTCATAGACAAGGGAAGAGTGAATTTGCTTCGCGCTGACAATCGTTTCCGGGCGAATGGATAGTGCGCCGCAAAAAATGCGCAGATTTTCTAAAACCGTTTGTTCGTCGTCTCCTCGGCCGAAAGCTAAGTTCATTGAAGCAGTATGTGCGTGTTTGGATACGCCGCCCATGCGTGTGGAAAAGCCGTGTTTCGCCGAAATGTTAGACGCGGTATGAAATGTGACATTGTTTTGTGTATTCAAGTTAAAATTATTCATACTTATATTGTATTCTATATGTAAGCAATGGTCAAGTTGTAAATTGAGTTTGATTATGTTAGAATAAAAACAGACTGTTTCTGAAATGAAATCATTTGAAATGCCGCCTGCAGAGGGATGTTTTGAAATCGATTGACCTTATGATAGAGATGTGTATTTATGGAGATGTAAAATGGGGTTTGGACTTTTATTAATTGGATATGGGTTAACTTTCAGCGGTGCATACCGGGGCGTTGATATTCCGCCTTCGTTCCTTGCTTATGGCATTATGCTGGCCGCTTTTTATTATCTTGGCCGATATGGCAAACGGCTGAAAGCAGCAGGCTTTGTTGTGCTTGCACTGACAGTCGTCGGTGGTTTAAAATTTGTTTTACAGGTGACCGGGTTGGGGGCAAACTTTCATCTGTTAATGATCCTCTTGGTCTTGGAAGCCTGTTTGCTGTTTGTTTTTCATGTGTTTTTTCTGCTTGGTATCAACACGCTTGCGACTGAGGTAGCGCTGCCCAAGCTGGCTCGAAAAGCGATTCGCAATTTGTGGCTGGTGGTTCTTTTTTATGGACTCACTCTATTCAGCAATCTTTATGTCAAAGAAATGATACCAAGTGTCTCGTTTTTACCGGCGGGAAGCGTTTTTGCGTTGCAGCAGTTAGCCGGCTATTTGCTGCGCGCGCTTATTTTGGTTCATATCGGTTCTTGTTATCGAAGAATTTGTCTGGAAGGTGACGAAGAAATGCCGGAAAAACCGCCTGTATTCCGGAAAAAACGAAGTGATGAACACGAGTAAACGGGTAGTGTGAAAGAAAAAATAGAACTCTAATTATAGTAAAACTTGTTATGTCAGCAAGCCAATACATGCCGCGTGAGACGGCATGTATTATAGAAAAGGGGAATCGGGCATGAAATTAGGAGTATTGTTGGCTGGATTATTATTTCTTGTGAATCCCAATGTGGGTGTGTTTGATGTATTGCCTGATTGTATCGGCTATCTTCTCATTTTAAGGGGTATGGGCGCATTGCCGGACCTTGTGCCCGCGCTGACTGATGCGAAACATGGTTTTATGAATTTAATCAATGTTTCGTTAGGACGTGTTGCGGCCATGTTTTTTATGTTGTTTGCCGATCCGTCATGGACATTGGTTTTGGTGTTTACTTTCTTTTTGTTAGAGCTTTGGTTTTCTTATAAAGCTTTTATTCCTTTTTTTGATGGACTGTCGAGTGCTCATTTGCAGTATGGCGAACCGGTAAAAAAAGAGCAGGGACCGCAAACGGCCACAATGACTTATTTGTTTGTGTTCGTAAAGGCGGCTTTGTGCCTGCTGCCGGCGCTGACGTATCTTGCCGAAAGCAAGACAACCGGCTTTGTCAATCTGTATCCGGTAGAGAGCGCGGCAAATTACCGCGCCGTACTGACGCTTGGTAATGTTTTTGTGGTGACGCTTTTGGGTCTTATTTGGTTTTTTATGCTGCGTTCTTACCTAAAAACAGTCAATACCCCTTTGTTTTGCGAGCAGGCGAACAAGGCTTATCAAGACAAAATTACCATGCAAAAGAGCTTTTTAATACGCAAGCGGTTCGGTTTGATAAGCAAAATTATGATACTTGGCTTGCTTTGCATGCTGGCGCTGACGATTAACAATATCAATATTCTGCCCAATGCCGGCTTTGCTATAGCGGCTTTCCTTGTTCTTTGGATGATACAAAGAAATGATTTGTGCGAGAGGGGAAAGCTGACAAAGCATACCAAAATCAGCGCGGTTTTGTTCTTGGTGGCTTCGGTTTTGCAGTATGGGCTAACGATTGTCTTTTATTCGCTTTATGGCTTGGCTGAATCGGATATTGGCTTTTCGGAATCTGTTTTACCGGTTATTATGAGAAATCAAACGGCTCGTGTATTGTTTGTTGTGATTATAGCAGCGACCATACTTGAGATGTTGTGCTTTGTTTTCTTTTACTGGTTGTTTGTAAAGGTTTGGAAAGAAATCGCGCGCGTGCATACCAATATTGCATATACTGAGCAGGAAAGGCAGCTTGCCTCACAAAATGAATTTACTCATAAGAAAAACTGCCGAAGACTCACGATCACATTTGCGTTGGCCGTGCTGTTGGCTGTCTTTAGTATAGTTCAGCGTATTGCCTTTTTTGCTATGCCGGGTTTATGGCTGCTCACTTTTCTTTGTTCCATCGCCTTTGTGGCCGCTGCTATGACAGCATTTTCCGCTTTAATGGAGGATATTGAGGCTAAATATATGCTGGAGTAGGGAACAGACATACCGATGATCGGAGCAGTGCTCCGAACACTGTTCAGGTTGTTTTGGTTTTACAAGGTGATTGTATGGAGTATGTTTTTGAGTTTATTTTAGAGTTCATTTTGGAGGGCAGTTTAGCCATTTGCCGCAGTAAAAAGATCAATAGGTGGATTCGCTGGCCGTTATTCATTTTTTTAATTTTGTTTTTTGCTTCTGTTATCATTGGCCTTTTTGTTGCAGGCGTTTGTATGTTTCGGTCAAGTTTGCCGGTGAGTCTATTGTTTTTGGCTATCGGGCTCTTTTTGCTGGTGGGCTGTGTGATAACCTTTCTGAAACGATAAGAGCAGACCTTTAGGTCTGCCTTAGAAAGTTTTACTTTACGCTCTCACAAGCGTAATTCCGGCCAAGGCCGGAAACGTTAAACTTTCGGGAAGTTTAAAATTTGTAGAGCATAAAAGCAGTCCTTTAGGTCTGCCTTAGAAAGTTTTACTTTACGCTCTCACAAGAGTAATTCCGACCAAGGCCGGAAACGTTAAAC
>JAAVYP010000019.1 GCA_022791195.1 Clostridiales bacterium
ATCAATGAAGATATTGCAATTTGGCGAAGGAAATTTCCTGCGTGCTTTTGTGGATGCTATGATCGATACAGCCAATGAAAAGGGCGTTATGAACGGGGCTGTCACGATTGTCAAACCCATTGCCGCGGGCGATCTTTCGCCGCTTCGCGCGCAAAACTGTGTTTATACACTGCTTGTGCGGGGTATGCAGAACGGAAACGTGATTGACGAACATAAAACGATTCATTCGGTTAAAGACGCCCTTTGCTGCTATCAGGATTTTGATGCGGTTCTGTCGCTTGCATGCGATGAAGAGCTCACGCTCATTGTCTCGAATACCACCGAAGCGGGGATTGCCCTTTCTCCGGATGACTGTATGGAGGATTGTCCGCCTGTCAGCTATCCGGCAAAGCTTACCAAACTGTTATGGGCCAGATATGAGCATTTTGCAGGCGCATTAGACAAAGGACTGTATATCTTGCCCTGTGAGCTGATTTCTGATAACGCCCGAGAGTTAGAGCGCTGCGTGTTGGAAACGGCGAAGCGCTGGCAGTTGCCGGCTGCTTTTTCTGAATGGATTCAGAAAGCTTGCTTTTTCTGCACCACGCTGGTTGACAGCATTGTAACCGGTTATGATAGGGAACTGAGCGAAAAATACGGCGATCCGATGATCGATATTCGCGAACCCTTTGCGCTTTGGGTGATTGAAGAAAAGGGCGATATTTGTTCTGTTCTGCCGCTGGATAAGGCGGGGCTTCCTGTCGTGTTTACGAGGGATGTTACGCCGTATCGCGAGCGTAAGGTGCGCATTTTAAACGGCGCCCATACGGCAACGGTGCTGGCGGCTTATCTTGCCGGCAAGACTATTGTGCGTGAGTGTATGCAGGATGAAGTTATTTCCTCCTTTATGAAAAACCTTGTGTACGATGAAATTATACCGACACTGTCGTTAGACAAAGAAGAGCTTTCGGTTTTTGCTGAACAGGTGTTTGAGCGTTTTGAAAATCCCTTTATCGACCACAGTCTTTTGTCGATCTCGCTCAATTCGGTGTCAAAATTCCGTGCCAGATTGCTTGGCAGCTTCCGGGATTATGTGCGTCTTCATCAGTCGATTCCGCGTCGTATCGCCTTTGCCTTTGCCGCTTTGATTGCCTTTTACTGCGATACAGACAAATCGAAGGATGATGAAGCTGTCCTTGCTTATTTTGCTGCCCATAAAAAGGATGAAGACTTTGTTGGTGCTTTGTGCGCAAACGAGGCCTTTTGGGGCGAGGATCTTAGCCGTTACGAGGGCTTTTGCGAAACCGTACAGCAGGATCTGAATGATATTCGAGAAAAGGGCGCATATGAGGTGATGAAATGCTTGTAATTGATGAAAGAGATAATGTGGCTGTGCAGACCGAGGGTCCGCAGGCCGGCCATAAGATTGCCAGACGGGACATTGCTTTAGGCGAGGCCGTTATTAAATATGGTTATCCGATCGGTGTTGCCTCGGCCGCGATCAAAGAGGGCGAGTGGGTGCATTCTCACAATTTAAAAACAGGCTTAGGGGATATTCTTGATTATACCTATGAGCCGATCGCCGCCCCTGCGCTTACCGGCTCGGATACCTTTATGGGTTATGCACGCGCCGATGGCCGAGTGGGCGTGCGTAATGAAATTTGGATCATTCCTACGGTTGGCTGTATGAATGACGCAGCGCGTGCGCTGGCCAAACGCACAGGCGCGTATGCCTTTTGCCATCCGTATGGCTGTTCACAGCTGGGAGAGGACCATCAGAATACACAGCGTGCGCTTGCTGGCTTGATTTGCCATCCGAATGCAGGCGGCGTGCTGGTGTTGGGGCTTGGCTGTGAAAATAATCGGATCGAGCTGTTAAAAAAGGTGTTGGGCGATACTTATGATCCCGAGCGGGTTCGCTTTTTAGAGGGGCAGAGCGTCAGCGACGAGTTGGCAGAAGGCGAACGGTTGATTGAAGAGTTGAAAGAGAGAGCCGCGCAGGACAAACGAACAGAGCAGCCGGTTTCTAAATTGGTTGTGGGATTAAAGTGCGGCGGTTCGGATGGCTTTTCGGGCATTACGGCGAATCCCCTTGTCGGTATATTTTCCGATTTGTTTATCCAAAAAGGGGGCAGCACTATTTTGACCGAGGTGCCGGAAATGTTCGGCGCAGAGACAATTTTAATGAATCGGTGCAAAGACCGCGAAACGTTTGAGAAAACAGTATCGATGATCAACGCTTTTAAAAATTATTATAAAGCGAATGGTCAGCCGGTTTATGAGAATCCTTCACCCGGGAACAAAGACGGCGGCATTACTACGTTGGAGGAAAAATCGCTTGGCTGTACACAAAAGAGCGGAAACGCGGCGGTTGTGGACGTGTTGGCCTATGGCGAAAGAGTCAAATGCGCGGGTCTGAATTTGCTCAATGCACCCGGCAATGATTTGATCGCGGCAACAGCGCTTGCCGCCAGCGGAGCGCAGATCGTGCTGTTTACCACGGGACGGGGCACGCCGTTCGGCTGTCCGGTGCCTACCATGAAAATTGCTACCAATTCGGCCTTGGCCAACAGAAAGCAGAATTGGATCGATTTCAACGCGGGCGTTCTTCTGGAAGGGGAGAGCATGAGCGCCGTGGCGCAAAGGTTCTATCAAACGGTGAAAGAAATTGCAAACGGTGAAAGACAAACCCGAAACGAAGAGAATGGATATCGTGAAATTTCTTTGTTTAAAACAGGTGTCATTTTGTAAGCTGCATGAAAGGTGTGCATGCTTATAAGAGTGCGAAAAAACAGTCGGCAGAATGCCGACTGTTTTTTCGTTTTTTTCACAATGAAATGATGAAAGATGGGGTAACAGGGCGGGTGCAGAATGAATATGCTGTATTAATCTGAACAAGAGCGCAGCGTGAAAATGATGTCAAATCAAACGGTTGGCAGCATGATTTCATGCCTTCGTTTACTGATTTTGTGTGCAGACAAAGACGTTCTTTCGCAGACTCGGTAAATGGAATGAGCGATTGGCGCAGCCGCAAAAGCGGCAGAATGGAGGTTTTTATGAGAATTCATGTGGTGCAGCCGGGCGATACGCTGACGGGGATCGCGCAGACCTATGGCGTGTCTGAGGCCCGAATCATCAGTGATAATGCGATTTTAGATCCGGGACGTCTGGTGGTCGGACAGGCGCTGATCATACTGATTCCGGAAGCAACGTATACAGTCGTACAGGGCGATACCTTGTTTTCTGTTTCAGAGCGCTTTGGCATCGAACCGCTTACTTTAGTGCAGAATAATCCTGAACTGGCAGTCAATTCACAGCTCTATCCAGGGCAGGTTCTTATTATCCGCTTAGAGGGAGCCAAACGCAGATCCATAGCGATCAACGGCTATGCTTATCCCTTTATCGATCGCACGATTTTGCTGCGTGCTTTGCCTTTTTTAACCCGTCTAACTATTTTTGGTTACGGCTTTGATCTAAATGGTAATTTGACTGTGATTGACGATCAACCGCTTATTAATCTGGCTTATCAATTTCGGACAGCGCCAGTCATGCTGTTGTCTGCCATCGATCAAAATGATGTGTTTAACAGCTATTTGGCAAGCGCCCTGTTTCAGGATGCCGCTTTGCAGGATAAGGTGCTGGATAATGTGGTTGCCGTTATGACGCAAAAAGGCTATTTGGGCCTTGACATTGATTTTGAGTTTATTCCGCCCGAAAGCAGAGAAGGCTTTATCGGCTTTGTGCAGAAAGCGACGACGAGATTAAATGCGCTCGGTTATTTTGTCAATACAGATTTAGCGCCCAAAACATCAGCGGATCAAAGCGGACTTCTCTATGAATCGCATGATTATCCGGCCATTGGTGCCGCTTCAAATACGGTTTTAATTATGACGTATGAATGGGGCTATACATACGGGCCGCCTATGGCGGTAGCGCCGCTGAATCAGGTCAGAAGAGTTGTGGAGTATGCGGTAAGCGAAATTCCGGTAAGCAAAATACTGATGGGCATTCCCAATTACGGCTATGTGTGGCCGTTACCGTTTGAACAAGGGGTAACGCAGGCAACTACGATCGGCAATGAATACGCCGTCCGCTTAGCACTGCAGAATGGCGTGAGCATTCAGTTTGACGAATTGGGGCAATCTCCCTGGTTTGAATATCAGGAATATGGTGAGAGCCGGGTGGTTTGGTTTGAAGATGTCAGAAGCATACAGGCGAAATTCAATCTGATTGATGAATTTAACCTCTTTGGCGGCGCCTATTGGAACCTCATGCGGCCGTTTCATCAAAATTGGGCTTATCTCAGTGCGGTATATGATATTGTAAAAAACATATAATGTATAAACTGTCTATTCGGTAAATCTGTTTTCTCATTCAGTGAACGTCCGCTTATGACCCAAAACGGCGGATTCATTGACTGCCATAAAGAACACAGGGAAGCAGGGGTTGATCACCTGCTTCCCTGTGTTTGTTAGCTGTTATAGGGACTTTGCCAGCGGAAATCCCAGACTTCGCCTTTGAGACCGCCAACGCGAAAAAGATTGCGCATGCCGTTGCCTGAAAAATGGCAGCAGTTTGGGGGAATGATGCGTCCTACTTCGGTAAAGCCCGCTTTTTCGGCTTGCCAACGGATATAAACGTCTTTGGCCAGCATTTTGTTTTCTTCGGAGGCTTCCTGCCATTCGCCCCAGCCATGGAACGCACCGCCTGTAACCACGTCGGTAAGATCGCCGTATCCGTTGTCGATGCGGTTGAATACCACCCATACAATGGCGGCTTTTTGTGTAAGAGGGCTGCTGCCGGCTTCTCCCTGTATAAGCTGTGCTAAGAGAGTTAATTCTTCGTCGCTGATTTCATCATAAACAAAAGACCAGTCAAGTGAAGAAGAGAACGGCTCGATCACGGGTTCTTGAGTCACAAGCGTTTCGGGATCATTGATTTCTTCATCTTCTTCTGACGGAGCGGTTGTTTCTTCTTGTTTTTCAGTCCATGCCGGACTGCTGACCGGCTGCGGCAAGGTGTCATAAGTGTCGGTGGGGGTGTTTGCATTTTCATGACTGACAGCAAAACAAAGAAACGACATGCACAAGAATAAGCAGACAGCCGTGCAGGATAAAAGAATGGCGGCTGTGCTTGAGCGCTTGCCCGGATAATTCTTTCGAGCCATTTTTAAAATATGATATTTAGAAAGAGGTAATTTCATTTTTATGGTCCCTCCGCGTTTCGCCTTCTAAACACACAAAGTTTATGCGAAAGTTGATAAAAATATGAATTTTTTGTTGACTTTTACGCTGGCTATGCCTTATAATAAAAAAGATATAGATATGCAGTTATTCTATCATATGACAGTCAATGGAAAAACGACTGTTGATAGATAGAAAGCTGTTTAATTATTTGGAGGATAAGATGAAAAAATTTTTGAGTGTTCTTTTGGCGGCTGTTATGCTTTTGGGTATGATTTCAGTATTTTCCGCCTGCGCAAAGAAAGAGGAAGGCACCCTGATTTGCGGTGTGACGATTTTTGAACCCATGAACTATAAGACCGATGATGGCGAGTGGACGGGTTTTGATACTGAGTTCGCACAGCTCGTAGGCGAAAAGCTCGGTATGGATGTAAAATTTGAGCAAATTGAGTGGAAAGCGAAATATTCAGAATTAGAAGCGGGCACCATTTCCTGCTTGTGGAATGGCTTTACCGCGAATGCCGAGGATGAAGGCCGGGCAAGAAAAGAATATGTCGATTTCAGCTATAGCTATATGACCAACAGACAGTGCGTTGTCATTCGCTCTGATAAGGCGGAAGAATACACATCTCTTGATATGCTGACGGGCAAGAAAGCTGCTGCCGAAACAGGCTCTGCTGGTGAAGGCGCTGCCAAAAAAGCCATCGGCGGCGACACGAGCTTTGTGGGTGTGCCCGCTCAAATTGATACCTTGGCAGAGGTAAAATCAGGCGCGGTTGACTTTGCCGTGATTGATATTCTGCTGGCCGAAAGACTGACCGGCAAGGGTAATTATAGCGATTTGCAGATTGCCGATATTGAACTGGATTCGGATACCGAGGTTTATGCCGTTGGCTTTAAAAAGGGCAGCGAGCTGACCGAAAAAGTAAACCAGGCCATGAAAGAGCTTTACGATGAGGGCAAACTGACAGAGCTTGCTGAAAAATACAATATTACCAAGGCATTAAAGCTGGATACCGAATTTAAAGGTTAAGCCGAACAAATCAAAAAGAGAAAAATGAATGTTGGCATGAGAGCGAAGGAATGATAAGATGGGATTTACTGATGTAACACTGCGATTATTGGGTGGGTTTGAGACAACCTGTATGATTTTTGTCTTGACGCTGCTCATAGCGCTTCCTGCCGGCTTGCTGATTTCCTTTGGCTCGATGTCAAGCTTTGCGCCGCTGCGCCTGCTTGTGAAAACATTGGTCTGGATTATCAGAGGCGTGCCGCTGATGCTGCAGATTTTTATTGTGTTTTATGTACCGGGCTTTATCTGCGGTTCGCCTGTTTTTGCTCGTTTTACGGCGGTGATTATTGCTTTTGCCATTAATTATGCCTGTTATTTCAGTGAAATTTACCGGGGCGGCATCGAAAGCATCGCTAAGGGACAGTATGAGGCGGGCCAGGTACTTGGCTTGACCAAATCTCAGATTTTTTTCAAGGTTATTTTGCTGCAAGTTGTCAAGCGGATTATTCCGCCTATGGCCAATGAGATTATTACCTTAGTCAAGGATACAGCTTTGGCCAGAGTGATTATGGTGGTCGAAATTATCAAGGTTGCTGAAGAGATGATGAGCAGTCATGCGATTATATGGCCGTTGTTTTATACCGGCGCATTCTATCTTCTGTTCGTGGGCGTGCTTACACTGCTTTTCGGTTTTGCCGAGAAAAAAATGAGTTATTTTAAGGTATAGGGATTTATTGTGTCGATATTAGAAGTAAACAATTTGGCCAAACGCTTTGGCCAGACCGAGGTGTTAAAACATATCAGCTTTTCACTGGAAGAGGGCGAGTGCCTTTCCATCATTGGCTCTTCGGGAAGCGGCAAGACCACGCTTCTTCGGTGCTTGAATTTCTTAGAACGGGCCGATGCCGGTCAAATCGCCGTGCGCGGTGAGACCTTGTTTAACGCCGATGCACCGGGCGCCGGGATCGACAGCCGCGATAAGCGTTTGCATTTTGGTTTGGTGTTTCAATCCTTTAATCTCTTTCCGCAGTATACGGCCTTAGCCAATGTTACGCTGGCAAGCCGTCTTTTGGCCAAAAAACAGCCTGATTATAAGAAGCGAAAAAAAGAGATTTTAGCCCAGATCGATGAAAACGGCAAGCAATTGTTAGATCAGGTAGGCCTTTTGTCGAAAATGGATTTATATCCGCATCAGCTTTCAGGCGGACAGCAGCAGCGGGTGGCGATTGCCAGAGCGTTGGCCTTGCAGCCGGATATTTTGTGCTTTGATGAGCCAACATCGGCGCTTGATCCGGAGCTAACGGGCGAAGTGCTCAAGGTCATTCGTTCGCTGGCCGATCAGCATACGACCATGGTGATTGTCACGCATGAAATGCAGTTTGCAAGGGACGTGTCCGATAAGGTTTTGTTCATGGATGAGGGGTTTGTTGTTGAATACGGCACGCCGGCCGATGTGTTTGAGCACCCTGCCAATGAAAGAACCAAGCAATTTTTAGAACGGTATATGGCGGGGTAAGTATAGACATCGAAAAAGCAATCGGATTTCCGATTGCTTTTTTATAAATTGTTGTCTATTGCTTGTTTTAAGAATCTTGTCAAATGAGTTTCATTTTAGTATAATAAAAAAGATAAATTAAAGGAGGGTTTTATGCGATGAAATTATTGCTGCATACTTGCTGCGCACCTTGTTCGATTCAATGTATTGAGACTTTGCGCGGGGAAGGCATTGAACCGACATTGTTTTGGTATAATCCGAACATTCATCCCTTTACAGAATATAAAATGAGAAAGGAAACATTGATCGATTATGCAAAACAAATAAACGCCTCTCTGATTGTGCGGGATGAATATGGCTTGCGTCCTTTTATTGAAGCGGTACATGCGGATGTGGAAAATCGCTGTCAGGTTTGTTACGAAATGCGTTTAGAGACAGCGGCCGCCGCAGCGGCTGAGCAGGGATACGATGGCTTTTGTACGACTCTTTTAATTAGTCCTTATCAAAATCATGAGCTTCTTTGCGCGGTAGGAGAACAAATGGCAGAGCGTTATGGCGTATCATTTGTTTATCGTGATTTTCGTCCCTATTTTAGAGAAGGGCAAAACCAAGCGCGTGCACTTGGTTTGTATCGGCAAAAGTATTGCGGCTGCATTTTTAGCGAGGAAGATCGGTATTGCAAATAAAATATGTGCACAATTGAGTGATTTATTTTTGAAATGCTGTTGACAATTTATTTGTTTTTTGTTATTATATTGCGGGAGAAAATGATACTCCAAAAAAAGTTTGTTTCTGAACTGTACGCAGTACAAATTGTATCGTTTAATTTGGTTGTGTAGAGCAGGTGCAAGGCAAATATGGCACCGCGCTTTTACATATAATGAAACATATTGATTTAGGAGGAAAACAATGACGAAATTCAGAAAAAACATTGCCTGTGCGGCAGCTGCTCTGTTGCTTTTATGCAGCTTTATGCTTTGCTCTTGCGGTGCTGCAAAAGAGAAGGAGTTCTCAAAAGAAGGTTTTACCATTACCTTGACCGATGCGTTTAAGGAGCAGGAGATCGCTACACAAACAGTAGCCTATGTATCGACAAAGGTAAGCGTTTCGGCCCTGAAAGAAGAGAAATCAGCTTTTGAAGACAATGACTTGGATATTGACTTGTCAGACTATGCAGACTTAGTAATTGCAGCTAATAACCTGAGCGCTGAAGCAGAAGAAAAAGATGGTCTTTTGTGCTTCACCTATGATAATAGCGTGTCCGGTCAGAATTTCACTTATTTAGCAACTGTATTTGAAAGCTCTGATGCATTTTGGCTGGTACAGTTCGGCTGCGAAAAAGACAAGTATGATTCTTTTAAAGAAGACTTTGTAAAATATGCGAAAACAGTAAAAGTTGACTAATCTGTTTTTATAATAAAACGACACAGCGCCTGTTTATACACAGGCGCTCTGTTTTTTGAGTGAAGAAAAAGGGGTGAAGCATTTGATTCAATTTAGAGAAATTACAAAAAATGACCAAGCAATGTATTTATCTATGGCGGCCGATTTTTATGCATCGGATGCAGTTTTGTTTCATGTGGATGACTCTCATTTTAAAGCGGCCTTTAACGAGTTAATGCGGTCAGATGAATATTTAGAGTGTTTTATCTTTGAATATGATGGAAAGACAGCCGGCTATGCTTTGTTATGCAAGACTTTTTCCCAAGAGGCAGGCGGTATGGCTTTGTGGATTGATGAACTTTATGTTTTGCCCGCATTTCGTTCTAAGGGCATTGGTCATGCATTTTTTGATTTTCTGTTTCAGCAAAAGGGCAGCGACTATAAACGCTTTCGGTTGGAAGTGGAAAAGGAAAATGAAAGAGCGGCAGCTCTGTATCAGAAAATGGGGTTTGACTTTCTTGCGTATGAGCAAATGATAAAAGACCGTAAATAAAAAAGCAGAGGATGTTATCCTCTGCTTTTTTATTGATCTGTTTCGTTTTTGCCCGCTTTGACCAGCATGTCGTGTTTAATGTCCCAAAGCTTTTGGGAAAGGTCAACATAATAATGATGCGGATTTTCAAAGCGCTTGACCTCGTCCCACAACAAATCAATTTGCTCTTGGCAGTATTGTTTGATTTCTTGTGTAGAGGGCAGGTCATACACTAATTTGCCGTCTTTGAAAATTGTTTTTTGCAGAGCCACGGCTGTATAGTTTTCAAATGTTTTTTCTTTCCATGTGAAATCGGGATCAAAGATCGTCAGCGGCTTGCTTTCATCGATGGTTTCGTCATGTACGCAGATCAGGTCGGCGCTGGCCTTGCCTGATTCGTTGTCGTAGATACGATATACTTTTTTAAAATGCGGCGTTGTAATTTTGGCCGTGTTTTCGGAGATTTTAATTTTGGGGATAATTTCACCGTTTTCTTCGACGGCTGCTAATTTATAGACACCGCCGAACACCGGTTCGCTTTTGGAAGTAATCAACCGTTCACCCACGCCAAATGAATCAATAACCGCGCCCTGCATCAGCAGATCGCGTATGATATATTCGTCTAACGAGTTTGAAATGACGATTTTGCATTCGGTTAAGCCCGCTTTGTCTAATTCCTTGCGGATTCGTTTCGTTAAATAGGTAATATCGCCTGAATCCACCCGAATGCCGCATTTTTTAATGCCCATGGGCCATAGAATTTCTTTAAATGCTTTGATGGCATTTGGTAGACCGCTTTTAAGAACATTATAGGTATCAATTAACAAGATCGCATTATTGGGGTAAAGCTTACAATAAGTGGCGAACGCCTCGTACTCGGTGGGGAACATTTGCACCCAAGAATGCGCCATGGTGCCGCCGGCCGGCACGCCGTATCGCTGCTCAGAGATGGTGCAGGCGGTGCCGGCACAACCGCCGATATAAGCGGCTCTGGCGCCGAGGATAGCCCCCTCAACTCCCTGTGCTCTGCGAGAGCCAAACTCAGATATAGGGCGCCCTTCTGCGGCTCTTACAATACGATTGGCCTTGGTTGCGATCAACGATTGATGGTTCAGGGTCAACAAAATAAAGGTTTCGATAAATTGTGCTTCCATGGCAGGTGCGCGGACGGTTAAAATCGGCTCGCCCGGAAAAATCGGAGTGCCTTCGGGCACAGCGTAGATATCACCGGTAAAATGGAAGCCCCGCAAATAGCTGAGAAAATCTTCGTTAAACACGCCTTTTGCCCGTAAAAATTCAATATCATCCGCGGTAAAATGCAGATTGTCAATGTATTCGACGACTTGCTCCAAACCGCAGCAGATAGAAAAACCGCCTTCATCGGGTACGCTGCGATAAAATACATCAAAATAGGCAATCTTATCCTTCATTTCGGTGTTATAATAACCGTTTGCCATGGTGAGCTCGTAAAAGTCACACAAAAGGGTGTAGTTATCTTTTAAAATGTTTTTGCTTGTCATTGTTTTCTCCCGTCTTGCAATCGTTTTAAATCTATTATATAATATAACAAAAATGCGAAAAAGTAAAGGGAGAGCAGGTATATGAAAAACGGTTTTATTAAAATAGCGGCCATGAGTCCTTCGCTGCAAGTCGCGGATTGCCCGGGCAATGCGGCGGCTATGATTCAAGCGATTGAGCGGTATGCGGCCGAGGGTGTTCATGTGCTGACTTTTCCGGAACTGTCGATTACGGGTTATACCTGTTCAGATTTGTTTTTACAGAAAACGCTGTTAGAAGGTGCCCTACAGGCACTTTTGGCGATTGCGTCTGCCACGAAGGATAAGGAGATTTTAGTGGCGGTGGGACTGCCGCTTTGTCATCAGGACAAGTTGTATAACTGCGCGGCGGTACTGTTCGGGGGAGAAATTCTTGGCTTTGTGCCTAAACAGCATATCCCTAATTACAGCGAGTTTTATGAGGCCAGACATTTTACCGGCTGGCGTGGCGAGAACCAGACAATTTCTATCGGGCCAAAGACATATCCGATAGGGACAAAGCAATTGTTTTCCTGCCCGGATGTGGAGGGCTTTACAGTCGCTTATGAAATTTGCGAGGACGGCTGGGTGCCTGCTTCGCCAAGTGAGCTTCATGCAGCGGCCGGCGCATCGATCATATGCAACCTTTCGGCTTCGGACGAAGTCATTGGCAAAGCAGATTACCGGCGGAATTTAATCAAAATGAAATCAGGCGTTTGTTGCTGTGCTTATGTGTATGCAGATGCCGGCAATGGTGAATCAACAACCGATATGGTTTTTTCAGGCCACAACCTCATTTGCGAAAATGGCAGCTTGCTTGCCGAGAGCAACCCGTTTGGCTCGGGCGAGGTAATCACCGAGGTGGATGTGCAGCGCATTACAGCCGAGCGGCGCAGAATGAACACCTTTGCGGCAAATGACCGCAGCGGTTATCTGGTTCATTCGCTTTCATTTGCCGTGCGTGAAACGAAATTAACAAGACCATGCGCGAAAACGCCCTTTGTACCACACAATCACGCACAGAAGAACGAACGGTGCCGGACTATTTTAGAGATGCAGGCCCACGGCTTGGCGAAACGGCTTCGGCATATTGGCAAAGCGGGTGCGGTGTTAGGCATTTCCGGCGGATTAGATTCCTGTCTTGCCCTGCTTGTGTGTGTAGAGGCTATGAAAATCTTACAGAGACCCTTTACTGATATTTGCGCGGTCACCATGCCTTGCTTCGGGACTACCCGCAGAACCAGAACCAATGCGGAGCGCTTGTGTGAGCAGCTTGGCGTTTCGTTTCGGTGTGTGGATATTTCGGCCAGCGTGCGAAGCCATTTTGCTGATATCGGCCAGCAAGAGGATGTTCATGATGTAGCCTATGAAAATGCGCAGGCCAGAGAACGTACCCAGGTGCTGATGGATCTGGCAAATCAGCGGGGCGATATTGTGATTGGCACGGGCGATCTTTCTGAGCTGGCGCTTGGCTTTGCCACTTATAACGGCGATCATATGTCGATGTACGGCGTCAATAGCTCGATTCCGAAAACACTGGTGCGGCATTTAGTGGCCTATTATGCCGAGATGGCCGAATCAACCCTTTCTTCCATTTTGCTGGATATATTGGCGACACCCGTTTCGCCCGAGCTGATTCCGCCATCAAATGGGGAAATCGCACAGGTGACCGAAGAAATTGTCGGCCCCTATGAACTGCACGACTTTTTCTTGTATTATATGATTCGTTTTGGGTTTACACCTGCCAAAATTTATCGGTTGGCGAAGTATGCGTTTGGCGATGAGTATAATGAACAGGTGATTCAAAAATGGCTGAAGATATTTATGGCGCGCTTTTTTGCCCAGCAGTTTAAACGTTCTTGCCTGCCGGACGGCCCTAAGGTGGGTACGGTGACTCTTTCGCCGCGCGGCGATTTTAGAATGCCGTCTGATGCGGTGGGCCGCCTTTGGCTGGCCGAAATTGATTCGCTTAGCGACTTGCTTTCTTGAAGCGGCGCTATGAAGAAGGGTTCTGATTTGTCCCTAAGGTTCATAAGATAATGGCAGGAGAAAAATATGAGTGCATTTTTAGACGGTTTAACTGAACTGAATCTTATCGTTTATACCTTTATTTGGGAGCGCGCCGGTCTGGTTCTCTTGATTGGTACCGGTATTTTTATTACATTGCTGACAAAGGGGTTCCAAATCACCCATTTTCGTTTTTGGATGAAGAAAACCATTGGCAGTATTTTTCAAAAGGATGTCTATCGCCATACCAAAGAAAAGGGTGCTATATCACCTTTTCAGGCTATGTGTACATCGCTTGCAGCTACGGTTGGTGTCGGTAATATAGCGGGTGTGGGCACGGCGATTGTCTTTGGCGGGCC
The DNA here is from genome assembly GCA_022791195.1 of Clostridiales bacterium. Classification (GTDB taxonomy): domain Bacteria; phylum Bacillota; class Clostridia; order Oscillospirales; family CAG-272; genus CAKSEI01. Next base: position 13,486 of record JAAVYP010000019.1, read on the forward strand.
AGGCGCTGTTTTCTGGATGTGGATTGCCGCTTTGTTCGGCATGATGACCAGCTTTGCCGAAAATGTGTTGGCGGTGTATTATCGTTCAACCAATGAAAAAGGCGAGTTTGTCGGCGGCGCGATGTACTACCTGCGGGATGGTCTTGGCGGCAAGCCGGGTTTGAAAAAAATAGGAAAAGCCTTGGCGGTGTTGTTTTCGGTTTGCTGTTTGCTCGCCTCCTTTGGTATTGGGAATATGAGTCAAATTAACACCATCGCAGTGAATTTTTCGGATGCATTTCACTGTCCGCCCCTAGAAAAAATCCCCCTCGGCTCCAGCAATCTTTATATGCTGGTGATTGGGCTTGCTCTCATGCTTTTGGCGGCATTAGTCATTTTAGGCGGCATTCAGCGGATTTCAAGTGTGACCGAAAAGATCGTTCCTTTTATGGTGCTGTTCTATTTGCTTGGCTCCGGCGTGATTGTGGCGCTGCATTATCAAAACATTGTGCCGGCGTTTGCCTCTATCTTCAAAGGGGCATTCGGCGTGCAAGCCGCCGTAGGCGGTGCTGTTGGCCTTTCGGTGCGTATGGTGGTTACCTGGGGTTTTAAACGGGGTGTTTTTTCCAATGAAGCCGGCCTTGGTTCTACGACGATTATCAATGCGGCCTCCAGCAATAAAGAACCAGTGGCGCAAGGACTGTGGGGCATTTTTGAGGTGTTCGTCGATACGATTGTCGTTTGCTCGCTGACCGCGCTTGTGATTTTAACTTCCGGTTTGGTCGATTTTTCAACTGGCGAAATGCTGACCGACTCTTCCTCTACCACGTTGGTGTCCGAAGCTTTTTCGCAGTCCTTTGGCTCGTTCGGCGGTTCATTTATGGCTATTTCAATCTTGTTGTTTGCCTTTTCAACGGTGCTTGGCTGGTCCTATTACGGCACCAAGGCATGGGAGTTTTTGTTTGGTACAAAGTCGACGAAAATCTATAAAATCGTCTTTATTTTGGTGATTGCATCGGGCGCAGTGTTGTCTTTGGAACAGGTTTGGTCGATATCAGATACCTTTAACGGTATGATGATGCTGCCAAATTTAGTGGGTGTGCTGCTGCTCTCTGGACAGGTGCTTAAAATTACAAAAAATTATTTAAACCGGGAAATAAAAGGAATGCAGATTGAAGCTGATTTGTCATATAATGCAGAAAAGAATAAAAAATAAGCAGAATGATATTGAAAAGGATGTTATATGATTACCTATAGAGAATTGTGCGAACAGGAGATTGACCGGGCGTTGTTTGCACATTTTGTGCGCAGACAAGTGGTCATTGATTGCTGGCGCCGGGAAGCGGACAAATGGCTGATTAAAAAGGATCCCTTTATTGACGATTGGTCAGAGGATGATTATCAGACGTTGATTCGCTGTTTGAAAAATACCGTGAAAACGGGCGGATTTGTATACGCTGCCTTTCATGACGGTATGCTCAAAGGCTTTGCATCGGTCGAAGCGCTGCCTTTTGGCGAAAAAAATGATTATCTTGATCTTTCGTCTCTTCATGTGTCCGAGGACTTGCGCGGCAGGGGGATCGGCAGAACGCTTTTTGCGGCATCAAAAGATTGGGCGAAAGGGAAAGGCGCCAAAAAGCTTTATATTTCGGCCCATTCGGCTGTCGAGACGCAAGCGTTTTACCGCGCGATGGGCTGTGTGGAAGCGGTGGAATATAACCAAGCGCATGTGGAGGCAGAGCCGTTTGACTGTCAGATGGAATGCTCTGTTGAATGAGCATCCTATAACAAAAAAAGACCATACCATGCTTAAACAAACATGGTATGGTCTTTAAAATTGTTGCGTTATCGTTTGGAATTTTAATTCGAATGTTAATTGCTATGCTGGCCGATCCGTAAGGGAAACTGGGGGCAATTTGTTCGGTGTTTACCAATCCAATCCCAGCAGTAAAGGACGGAAAAACTATTAAATATAATAAAAGCTATAATTAAGAAAAAAGCAGAGAGTAAAAGCTCTAAGTTTTTTTGTTTATTTTAATGCTTTGCGGACTACTATTTTATCTTCTTTTTCTGCTTGTACAGTAAATCCGCATTTCTGATAGAGAGAAAAAGGTCCATTGTAATCGTTTGTTGCTGTGGTTTGTTTACAGGTATAGGCTTCTACGAAATCAAAACCTTCTTGCGCAGCATCTTGGCAGACGCGCTCTATCAGCTTGGTGGCTACACCCTTTCTTTGCATCTTAGGAGCAACCATAAAACAAAATATAGATTTAATTTTGAGCTTATTAGACGGTTCAGGAATCGGCCAGTAAGTACGCAGATAATGAATACAGCTCTCGCAATTGGCATTGGCATTGCACCAGCCTACGATTTCATCGCCCCAATAGGCAAGATAGCCTTGTAAACTGCCGTCTCCCACATACTGCAAAGCTTTAGTGCGTCGTTCCTTTGGTGATGAAAACCATGAATTATTGTCTTTGGCATACGAATCATCACTGCGCCAGGTAATGCAATAACATTTGTTTTCATCCGCTCCTTGATTATGCGGTGTTTCATCAAAGAAACGAACATACTCTTCGGCAAGCTCTGGCGTTAGTCTGCAAATTTGAATCTGCATAGATTTTTCCTCCTAACAAATAATCAATAGAGAAATGATGCGCCGCTGTTAATAAAAAAATAAGCGATTGCAGTGAAAACTGTAATCGCTTGACAATTTGGTCTGAGTGACTGGACTTGAACCAGCGGCCTCTACCACCCCAAGGTAGCGCGCTACCA
>JAAVYP010000080.1 GCA_022791195.1 Clostridiales bacterium
CAAATCTTTGATTTGCTTTGAAGTGCTGCAAAATTTAATGAAACTTAAAGTTTAACGGTTCCGGCTCGGCCGGAATTACGCTTGGAAAAGCGTAAAGATAAACTTTTTAAGCAAATCTTTGATTTGCTTTGAAGTGCTGCAAAATTTAATGAAACTTAAAGTTTAACGGTTCCGGCTCGGCCGGAATTACGCTTGGAAAAGCGTAAAGATAAACTTTTTAAGCAAATCTTTGATTTGCTTCTATTATAGCACCATTTTCCTCTTTTTCAAATATACTGCGGCAAATTTTGATAAGAAATTGAAATTAAATACAATAAAAGGTTGAAACTCCCTTGCGGTTGTGTTATGATGAAGCATATTATGCAGCGCTTTGTATGGGTAAAGAGGGGGAAATCGCCTGATGATAGTCAAAATTAAAAAATTAGCCGAAAACGCCAAAATACCGACCTATGGTTCTGCGTATGCCGCCGGGGCCGACCTCTATGCTTGTGTAGAGGAGGCATTGACGATCGCCCCGGGTCAGACGGTTTTGGTTCATACAGGCATCGCAGCAGAGCTGCCTGCGGGGACGGCCGGTCTTGTGTATGCGCGCAGCGGCCTTGCCACGAAGAAAGGCTTGGCCCCGGCCAACAAAGTGGGCGTGATTGACGCCGATTACCGCGGCGAAATTTTGGTGGGCTTATACAATCATTCGGGCGAGGAGCAAATCATTCTGCCGGGCGAGCGGATAGCCCAGTTGGTGGTGACGCCGGTTCTCACCCCTGCTTTTGAAGAGGCAGAGACTCTTTCGGATACCGTGCGCGCCGAGGGCGGCTTTGGCTCGACCGGTCAGACATAAATTTGGAAAGAAAAAAGGCTCGGGACGGTTAGGCCAAGGGATTGACAAACCGTCCCGAACACAGTATAATAAATCTGCACCGGAGCCAAAACAGATGGACAAAAATCCGGCGTCATGAAAATAGGCAGATGTAGTTCAGTGGTAGAACATCAGCTTCCCAAGCTGAATATGCGGGTTCGATTCCCGTCATCTGCTCCAAAACAAAACGCCCCCGTGAGGGGGTTTTTGTTTTGGAAAAAACAAGGAGGGAATCGAAC
>JAAVYP010000081.1 GCA_022791195.1 Clostridiales bacterium
AGGCAAGGATGTAGAAATGGCACAGGCGATTCTCAAGAATACGCCTAAGAGTGCTTCTGAATATCTGATAAAGCTGCTGAATTCCGCAGTTGCTAACGCTGAGAACAATAACAACATGGATCGTTCCTCTCTGATCGTATCCGAGTGCTATGTTTGCCCCGGACCGACGCTGAAGAGAATTATGCCAAGAGCCCGCGGCTCGGCAGACCGCATTCTGAAAAGAACAAGCCATGTAACGATTATTGTTAAGGAAAAAGACTGAGGAAGGAGTATAGCTTAATGGGTCAGAAAGTGAATCCGCACGGTTTACGTGTTGGAGTGATAAAGAATTGGGATTCAAGATGGTTCGTTTCGGATGAAGAATTCGGAGATACGCTTGTAGCCGACTATAACCTGAGAAAAACCCTTAAGAAACAGCTGCAGCAGGCTGGTGTTCCCAAAATCGAGATCGAACGGGATAACCAAAGAGTGAGAGTATTCATTCACTGCGCAAAACCGGGTATGGTCATTGGCCGCGGCGGCACAGAAATCGAGAAGCTGCGTTTGCAGATTGAGAAAATGGTTAAAAAACCGGTTTCTGTAAACGTTGTCGAAGTAAAGCAGCCTGATTTGAATGCACAGTTGGTAGCAGAGAATATCTGTTCACAGTTAGAGAGAAGAATTTCTTTCCGCCGTGCTATGAAACAAAGCATTGGCAGAACGATGCGCATGGGCGCAAAAGGAATTAAGGTTACCTGCGGCGGCCGTCTTGGCGGCGCTGAAATCGCAAGAAGCGAGCATTATCATGAGGGTACCATTCCGCTGCAAACGCTCAGAGCCGACATCGATTACGGCTTTTGGGAAGCCAATACCACCTATGGTAAAATCGGCGTAAAGGTATGGATCTACAAAGGCGAAGTTCTTCAAGACAGAGAACATCGTTTTGCCGAAGCCAAAATTGAAGCGCCTAAGTTTGAACGCAGAGACCGCAGAAATGGTGATCGCCGTAGCGGCGACCGCAGAAATAACAATCGCGGTGACCGTCGTGGCGGCGGTTTTCAGAACGGCGGCAATAAACCTTACGGAAATCGTCCCGCAGGCGGCAACAGAGCCGGCGGTGCAAGACCGAATGGCGGCCGTGGAACGGGCGCACCTAGAAAGAGCGAAGGGGGCGACCAATAATGTTAATGCCAAAAAGAGTAAAGTATCGCCGTACGCATCGCGGCCGTATGAGAGGTACAGCGACACGCGGTAATACAATCACATATGGACAATACGGCTTAGTTGCCCTTGAGCCAGCTTGGATTACAAGCAATCAGATTGAGGCAGCCCGTGTTGCTATGACAAGATACATTCGCCGTGGCGGTCAGGTATGGATTAAAATTTTCCCTGACAAGCCAGTGACACAGAAACCGGCCGGTACTCGAATGGGTTCTGGTAAAGGTGCACCTGAGTATTGGGTTGCGGTTGTGAAACCGGGCAGAGTTCTCTTTGAGATGGATGGTGTGGCTCCTGAAGCCGCTAAAGAAGCAATGAGACTGGCCATGCACAAGCTCCCCATCAAATGCAAGTTTGTGATGAAAGAAGATCAACAGGAGGGTTAAGCAATGAAGGCAAGTGAAATTAGAGAACTTACTGCTGACGAGCTTGAAAAGAAGCTTGTTGACCTGAAAAAGGAATTGTTCAACCTTCGTTTTCAACATGCGATCAATCAGCTTGACAATCCTCATAAAATTGACGATGTCAAGAAGGATATCGCCCGTGTAATGACGATTCTTCACGAGAAGAATGCGTAAGGTAGGAAGGAGAATCAGGACATGGCAGAAGTAACAGCGCGCAACCTTCGCAAAACAAGAACAGGCAAGGTTGTCAGCAATAGCATGGATAAATCCATCGTTGTTTCCATTGAGGACAATGTGAAGCATCCGAAGTACGGCAAGGTTATTAAAAGAACCGTGAAAATTCATGCACACGATGAAAACAACGAGTGCAATGTCGGCGATAAAGTAACCGTTATGGAGACAAGACCACTTTCAAAAACGAAGAGATGGCGCCTTGTCGGAATCATTGAGAAAGCGAAATAAGAGTCTGTACGACAAAGATCGTGTAGAAATAAGGAGGAACGCACAGTGATACAGCAACAGTCATTGATGAAAGTTGCCGACAATACAGGGGCGAAAGAGCTTATGTGTATCCGCGTGCTTGGCGGCTCAGGAC
>JAAVYP010000020.1 GCA_022791195.1 Clostridiales bacterium
CTTACCGGCAGGTCGTGTCATTTGCACGGCCAGTTACATTTCGGAAGCAAAGCCTTCGCTTTGCTTCATTATACCAAAAAATTTCATCTATCTTGAAATGTAACGGTGCCGGCTTGCCGGCAGGTCGTGTCATTTGCACGGCCAGTTACATTTCGGAAGCAAAGCCTTCGCTTTGCTTCATTATACCATAGAAATCTCGACAAGAAAATACTATAATCGAAAGAAAATAAAGAAACAGAAAAGCACAGGAGAGTTTGCCATGAAACAAGTTTTTCGCGTTACGGTTGCGGGACTGCCCTTGAATATCGTCACAGATGAAGAGGAAGAATATCTGTTATCGCTGACCGATAAGCTCTCGCGCGTGATTAACGATATCGTTTTAAACAACAAGAGCGCGTCTAAGATTGACGCGGCGCTGCTCTGCGCGCTGGATGGGATGGACCAAGCCCATAAGCTGACCGCAGAGGTGGATGCGCTGAAAGAAGAAAATTTGCGTTTGTTGGCTGAAAATGAAAAATACAGGAGAAAAAATCATGGCAAGCATGCCTGAGCTGCTGGCCCCCTGTGGTTCGTTTGACGGCATGAAAGCGGCGGTGTATGCCGGGGCCGACGCCGTTTATTTTGGCGGCCGGTCTTTCAGCGCGCGGATGAACGCTCATAATTTTACCGACGAGGAAGCGGCGCGCGGCATTGCCTTTTGTCATGAAAACGGGGTGCGGGCTTACGCGGCGCTGAATACGCAGATTTATGATCGTGATCTGGAAAAAGCCGCGGCCTTTGCGGCTTTTTTGGTTCAGGCGGGCGTTGATGCCCTGATCATCAGCGATATTGGGCTTGCGAAAATCATTCACGAAGCGATGCCGGCGCTGGCCCTGCATGCCTCAACTCAAATGGCGGGTCATAACGCGGGGGCGGCCTCGTTTCTGGCCGAGCTTGGCTTTTGCCGGATGGTTTGCGCCAGAGAGCTGTCGTTTGAAAATGTTAAGGCGCTTTGTGAAAAAAGCGGGATTGACATTGAAATGTTCGTGCACGGGGCGCTGTGCGTCTCGCAGTCGGGCGGGTGCTTAATGAGCTCGATTGTGGGCGGGCGCAGCGGCAATCGAGGAGAGTGTGCCCAGCCCTGCCGGTTGCCCTATAACGGGGGACATCCCCTATCGCTGAAAGATCTTTGCCTGGCTGGTCATGTGACCGAGCTGTTAGCAAGCGGGGTGAAGAGTTTGAAGATAGAAGGACGCATGAAAAGTCCCGCTTATGTAGAAGGGGTGGTGTCTATTTACCGCCGGCTGCTTGATGAAAAACGGAACGCATCTGACAAAGAACAAAAGACTTTGCGTGCGCTTTTTTCGCGGGAGGGCTTTACCGACAGCTATTTTACAGGCTGTCCGGGTGCTTCCATGCTCGGCGTCCGTCAGGATGCGGACAAACAAAAGACGGCCACGGCGGCGCCTTTGGCCAAGAGACAGAGCCGGAAAAAGCCGCCGCTTGATATACCGCCAAGGGGGCCTGTGCAGTTAGCGCCTTATCGCCGGCGGGAGGAGGCGGCAAGGCCGATTCGCCAGCGCACCGCGCGGTTTTATGACCCGTCGGTTCTGCCCGACACCGATTTTTTTGCCATTCAATTTGTGCCGCTGGATTTGTGGAACGGACAGCGGCGGGCAAACGGCGTGCTGCTGCCGCCGGTGGTGCCCGAAACGGACATGGCGGCCTTTCGCCGTGCGCTGGCGCGGGTGAAAGATGCGGGGGTTCAGCACGTTATCGTCAGCAATATCGGACAAATTTCGCTTTGCCGTGAGATGGGCTTTTGCCTGCACATGGATTATCGGTTTAACGTATATAACGACCCGGCGGCTTCGTTTTATGAGCAGTACGGGGATGTGATGCTCTCACCTGAGCTTACTCTGCCCCGCATGCGGGATATTAAGGGTAACAAAGCGGCGATTGTCTACGGCAGGCTGCCGCTGATGACTATCGAGCGGCCCATGAAAGAAACCCTCCTGCGTGACAGACGGGGTGTTCGTTTTCCCTTGATCAAGGAGGGAGGAAGAACCCTGCTGCTTAACAGCGTGCCCCTGTATATGGCCGACCGCGCTAAAGAATTGAAGCAGGCGGGTTTATGGAACCAGCATTTTGTTTTTACAACCGAAACCAAGCAAGAGGTTTTGGACGTAATCGAACGATACAAAAATTTGACGCCGCCGGCAGACGGCAGCATGACAAGGATAAAACGATGAAAGAACAAAAACAGATCATACTCGCCTCTTCCTCGCCCAGGCGAAAAGAAATAGCGGCCCTGTTTTTTGACCGGTTCGAGGTGGTGGCGCCCGAGGTTGATGAAACGGTGGAGAACACCCTCTCGCCTGAGCAGGTGGTGCTGACGCTGGCCGAGCGCAAGGCGCGGGCCGCGGCTAAGATCAAAAAGGCCGAAGACGCGGTTTATATTGGGTCGGATACCATTGTATACGCCGGCGGCCGTGTGTTGGGCAAGCCGGAAAACCGGCAGGCGGCGAAGGACATGCTGCGTACGCTTAGCGGCAGCACCCATTCGGTTTATTCGGGCGTGTGCGTGCTGTGGCAGGGGAAAGCCTATACGGGTTATGAAGAAACGCGCGTGGTCATGCGGCCCATGGGCGAGGACGAAATCGACGCCTATGCGGCCTCCGGTGAGTGTGACGACAAGGCGGGGGCCTATGCCATACAGGGCCGGGCAGGCGTGTTTATCGAGCGGATCGAGGGACCATACCACAATGTAGTGGGTCTGCCGCTTAAGACGCTGGGACTCATTTGGAAAGATTTGTTTGGAGGCCTGTTATGAACAAAAAGGAAAAAATATTAGCGCTGATTGAACGCTTAGAGGGGTTGTATCCTGACGCGGTGTGCGCGCTGGAATACGGCGGCGATCCGTGGCGGCTGTTGGTGATGGGCCGGCTGTCCGCCCAGTGTACCGACGCCAGGGTCAACGAGGTCTGCCGGACCCTTTTTAAAGAGCTGCCTGACATCACCGATTTTGCCAACGTGGAGCTGGAAACGTTAGAAGGGCTGATTCGTCCCTGCGGTCTATATCACACCAAGGCAAAGAGCTTACAAGAGGCGGCGGTCATGGTTTTATCGGATTTTGACGGCAAAATTCCGGACAACATGGAGGATTTGGTCAAAATACCAGGGGTGGGACGAAAGATCGCCAACCTCTTGCTGGGCGATTTGTTCGGCCAGCCTGCTATTGTGGCCGATACGCACTGCATTCGCCTTTCGGGGCGGTTTGGCCTGGTGAAAAAGGGCGAGAAGGATCCTTATAAAGTAGAGTTGGCGCTGAAAAAAGTGACGCCGCCGGAAAAATCCAGTGATTTCTGCCACCGGCTGGTGCTCTTTGGCCGAGAGGTCTGCACTGCGCGCTCGCCTAAGTGCAGCGGCTGTCCCATGCAGGATTTGTGCGTATATAAAGCATGAAATCGGACACTCTCTTTTCAGATTAGGGTTGCTGATATACTATTTTCTGCATTCTTCGTCAAAGCGCCAGGACGGGCAGCTATCTATAAAAGATACCTGCCCGATAAACTCGATCTATGCCTTAATAATTTCTTTTGCTATTTCATGAACTGTTTTGCCGTCTGTCTCCACTTTTACACTGTCGATGGACTGATAGAGGGGAAGCCTTGCAATACTTCGTTTAAGCACATCAGCATCACGAATCCCGCTGTCAATATCCCTCATTATTCTTTCAGCCAAAGTCTCTTTATTTGCCATCAGAGAAACTATTTTCACCATACAATCAGTAGTGTTTATTTTATTCAGAATCGTATCTATAATGCTCTGTTCGTGCATGACCCAGCAAAAAATAATATTTTTATAAACCGAACATTGAATAAAACGGTTTAGCAGATAACAAATATTATCAATGACCATTTCTTTGGTTTCTTTAGTTACTTGAAATGGGTTAGCGTCCCAGCACCAATCACCATCAAGAAATACGGCATTGGGCAATTTTTGTTTTATACATTGGCTTACAGATGTTTTCCCAATGCCCATCGTACCGCCTATCAAATATAAAGTCTTCATTCCTGTGCACCTATAAATCCCGATTTGCTGTTCTGATATATTATCATAAATATATAGCCAATTCAATATAAACTGGTGAAATTGCCGAAGTTAGATCCCAGCAACCATGATCTTAAAAGGGAAATCAGACAAGGACGCTTGACAAAGCGCATTTACGTGTGTTATATTAATAAATAAATCAAATCCTGCGCACGAAACAGGCGCAGGAACGAAAAGCGATGAAAAAGACGGCGCCCTTGGCGGAATGTGTGATAAGAGAGAACAGTCTTGTGGCTGAAAGCTGTTTGACACAGGCAAAGGATGCCTTTCACTTGGGAGCTGGCAGGGGGAAAGACCTGCCCGGTTTGCCCCGTTAACAGGCAGAGAGACATCGGCCGCACGTAGTGGCGGCGGTGTGAAATTAGGTGGTACCGCGCTTAGAGGGCGCCCTATGTCAATGCATAGGGCGCTTTTTTGATGTTGATATGCCGGCAGAAATCGCATAGATACTGCGTGAAAGGGCCGCTTGACTGGGGGATCAAACACGATCGATTCCGTTTGTGTGCTTCGCATACACGGTTCACCAAATAAATTATGTGGGAGATATGTTATGAGAGAAAAGCTGCAGGAGATTAAAGAAAAAACGCTTGCTGCGATTACAACCGGCGATATAAACCTGGCCCGGTTAGAGGAAATTAAAGTGGCCTGTCTTGGTAAAAAGGGTTCCTTGACGGCGGTGCTGCGCGGCATGGGGGGGCTTTCTGCCGAAGAGAGACCGGTCATTGGCCAGCTGGCCAACCAGGTGCGGCAGGATATTGAAAAGGCCATTGAGGATACCAAGGCCCGCCTGAAGGAAGAGGAACTGAACCGGACGCTCCGGCGGGAAACCATTGACGTAACCGTGCCGGGCAACAAGGCGGCGCTCGGCAAGGCGCACGCGCTGTATCAGGTGGAGCGGGAAATCTGCGACATCTTCGTCAGCATGGGCTTTGACATTGCCGAGGGACCGGAGGTTGAATATGATTATTATAACTTTGAGGCACTGAATATTCCGCCCAATCATCCGGCCAGAGATACCCAGGACACCTTTTATATTACCGACCGGGTGCTGCTGCGTTCGCAGACGTCGCCTGTGCAGATTCGGACCATGGAAAAACAAAAACCGCCGATTCGTATTATTTCGCCCGGCCGCGTTTATCGATCCGATGCGCTGGACGCCACCCATTCGCCGGTGTTCCATCAAATCGAGGGTCTGGTGGTGGACAAGGGCATCACGATGGGCGATTTGAAGGGCATTTTAGAAACCTATGCCAAGGCGCTGTTCGGCGCCGATGTGAAGCTGCGCTTCCGTCCCCACCACTTTCCGTTTACCGAACCGTCGGCCGAGGTGGATGTTTCCTGCCTTTTGTGCGGCGGCGAAGGATGCCGCTTGTGCAAGGGCGAGGGCTGGATTGAGATTTTAGGCGCCGGCATGGTGCATCCGAATGTGCTGCGGGGCTGCGGCATTGATCCGGACGTTTATTCGGGCTTTGCTTTCGGCATGGGCGTAGAGCGGATTGCCATGAAGAAGTATGAGATTGACGATATTCGCTATTTCTATGAAAACGACACACGTTTTCTTTCACAGTTTTAAGGCAGGAAAAGAAGAAAGGAGGAGTATACAGACATGAAATTACCAATGCACTGGCTTTCAGAAATGGTGGATGTTTCTGATATTGATATAAAAGAATACTGCGACCGTATGACTGATACGGGCAGCAAAGTGGAGGGCTATGAAACCTTAGCAGAGGAAATCAGCGGCGTTGTGATTGGCAAGGTTGTCAAGACCGAGCGGCATCCCGACGCGGACAGACTGCATATTTGCCAGATTGATGTAGGAGAGAGCGAGCCTGTTCAGATTATTACCTCGGCACAGAATGTGTACGAGGGAGCGGTGGTGCCGGTCTGCCGCATAGGCGCGGAACTGCCGGGCGGCATTCACATTAAACCCACCAAATTCAGGGGACTTCCCTCTGACGGGATGATGTGCTCTTATGGCGAGCTGGGGTTAACCGAGCACGAGATGCCCGAGGCCGACCCGGAAGGCATTTTGCTTTTGAACGAGGTGATGGAGGGGCCGTTCCCCCTTGGCGAGGACGTTTGTTCGTTCTTGGGGCTGCGCGAGCATGTGGTTGAGTTTGAGATCACACCCAACCGGCCTGACTGCCTTTCGGTGATTGGTCTTGCCAAGGAAACCGGGGCCAGCTTTGCCCGGCCGGTGGCTTCTCATAAGCCTGCGGTTAAAGGGGCCGGGGATGATGTCAAAAAATATATCGATGTTTCGATTGAAAGTCCGCTTTGCGCACGCTATTCAGCCAGGGTGGTGAAGAACGTCAAAATTGAGCCGTCTCCCTTATGGCTGCGGCTGCGGCTGCATGCGGCCGGCGTGCGTCCTATCAACAACATTGTGGACATTACCAACTATGTGATGTTAGAGTATGGCCAGCCCATGCATGCGTTCGATTATGCCTGCTTGGAGGGCAGCAAAATTGTGGTCAAAGAGGCGTACAAGGGCCAGGCGTTTACCTCCCTTGACGATGTGGATCACACGTTAGACGAAGGCATGCTCACCATTCAGGACAGCAAAAAGCCGGTGGCGCTCGCCGGTGTGATGGGCGGCGCCAATTCGGAGATTACCGAAAAGACCTCGCTTGTGGTATTTGAATCGGCTTCGTTTGATGCGGCGGCGGTTCGTATTGCGAGTCGGGCGCTTGGCATGCGCACCGAGTCCAGCGCGCGCTTTGAAAAGGGCTTGGATTCAGACCTGACCCGCGAAGCGCTTGAGCGGGCCTGCGAATTGGTGGAATTATTGGAAGCCGGCGATGTGGTAGATGGCTGCGTTGACGTATATCCTGTACCGAAAACGCCGGTGCGCTTACCGCTGGAGGTTGAAAAGATCAACCGGTTCTTAGGGGTTTCGTTGACAGAAGCTGACATGCGGTCTATTTTGGAAACGCTGGAATTTACCTTTGACGGCCAAGAGATCATCGTGCCTTCTTTCCGCGACGATGTGCGCTGCTTCAATGATATTGCGGAAGAAATTGCCCGTATTTACGGATATAATAAAATTGAGTCCACGCCGTTTAAGGGCGCTGTGCGTCCGGGAATTGTGCCGCCCCGTCTGCAATATAAGCGCCGGGTGAGCGATCAGCTCATCGCCATGGGCTATTATGAATGCTGCACCTTCTCCTTTATTTCGCCGAAACAGTATGACCGCATTGGTCTTGCCGCACAGGATGAGCGGAGAAACAGCGTGGTGATTTCCAATCCGTTAGGAGAGGACACCAGCGTGATGCGAACCATGCTGCTGCCCTCCATGCTGGAGTGTTTGGCGCGAAACAATAACAATCACGGTGCGCCTGCTAAATTGTTTGAAATTGCCAGGGTTTATCAAAAGAGCAGCACGCCCGAAGAACTGCCGGCCGAGCCGCTTCGCATTGCTCTTGGCTTTTACGGCAGCGGCGATTTTTATGACATGAAGGGTGTTATCGAAACACTGCTTCGCGGCGCCGGCATTACGGCCGTCTATACGGCCTGCGCCACCGAGTCTGCTTTCCATCCGGGCCGGTGTGCCGAGATTACCGATGGGGAAGGCCGGCTGCTTGGCCGGTTTGGCCAAATTCATCCGCATATCGCAGAGGGCTATGGCTTAGGGGCTGACACCTACGCGGCCGAACTTGATTTTGAAGCGATTTTTGAGGGAGCCGACTTTGAAAAACGGTTTGCCCCTCTGCCCAAATATCCGGTTTTAACCCGCGACTTTGCCTTTGTTTGCGATGAATCGCTGGAGGTTGGCCGTATTGAAGCGATCATTCGGCAGACAGGCGGCAAGCGGGTGGAAGAGATTACACTGTTTGATATTTACCGCGGTGCACAAGTGGGCGAAGGCAAAAAGAGCGTGGCTTACAGCATCACCATGCGTGCGCCCGACCGCACCCTGACCGATGAAGAGGCGGACAAAACCGCCGCCAAGATCACCAAGCGGCTTTACGAAGAGCTGGGCATCACACTGCGTGCTTAAAAAGCAAGGCCCGTATGTGACGGGTTTGCCGATGCCGCGCTTGATCGGTATTTTGTCATGATGACTACAGGAAAAGCATAAATTGTTTTTGTGAGAAGGGATTCGCATGATTTTGACGGATAAACCCATCAGCCGGTATTTGGAAAGCTCTTATTATATCGATTGGGAAGATGCGCGCATCGGTCAGCAGGCCAATGAACTGCTGAGCGAGGGCGACGAGCTGGCAACGATTAAAAACACATATGATTTTGTCCGAGACAGGATCAAACACTCGTGGGATGTGCAGGATTGCCGGGTGACTGCCCGTGCGTCCGATGTTTTGTGCAAAGGGGTTGGCATTTGCTATGCAAAAGCCAATCTCTTTTGCGCTTTGCTGCGGGCCAATCATATTCCTGCCGGTATTTGCTATCAGCGGCTGACGTTGGGCGATACGATGGAGAGCGGTTTTTGCGTACATGCCCTGAACGCCGTCTATCTTTCGTCATTGAAGCGATGGATAAGACTTGATGCGAGAGGGAACAAAGCGGGCGTCCATGCCGAATTTAGTGTCGAGGAAGAAAGGCTTGCCTTTCAGGTGCGGCCGGCATATGAGGAAATAGATTATCAGGAGATTTATGCCGAGCCGCTTGCCGCGACCATGCGGGCGCTCGCGGCGCACGACGATGCGCTTGTTCTGTATTTGCATGGCTTGCCGGAAAGTCTTTAAGACAGAATTTTCACAAATTAAGCAATATAGTTGAATAATGGCAGGATGGAATAAATTATTTTGTGTAATTTTGTTTACTTATTAATGATTTTGTGGTACTATTTAAATAGAAACACTATACTCATTATAGGAGAGAGAAAATGAAACGATTACTTAGTATTTTCCTGGTGGCGGCTACGCTTGCATGCCTGTTTTCTTTTCAGGCCGGCGCAGCGACGATATCAGGTTTAAGGGATTCAGGCATTGATTATCATGAATCCACACGTACCATTGCCAATCCTATGGTTGGCTATTCGGCAACGGTTACGATGGCCCCGAAAGTCTCAGGCAATACCCCGGGTAATTATGAGGGATTTGTATTCTTTTATGTCAACCTTCAGAATTTTTCGGGCGGTTACCAGCTGACCGAGGACGGCAGACGCATTCCGCTGACCGAGGCGCAGAAAAATGACCGTGTAAACGGTAATGCAAATGCATTATGGGACTGGAACTTGCAAGGCGGCGAGCCGCAGCGCAACCATGGCGGTCCGGAGGATATTCCGATTTCAGAGGACGCGATCAACTGCTTCCGCGAAACTTTCCAGAATCTGCGGAACAACGGCGGCACCGGCTATGTGCGTTTCAACTATGCAAACAATGCCGATGTACATAACGAGCCGTGTGATTTTAACATTATTTTAACGCATATTAAGCAGATTTCCGCGCTGATTACCGAGTTCAGCGACGTAATCGGCATGGCTGAGGTAGGCACCATCGGGCCGTTTGGCGAAATGCACACCTCTCCATACTGCGCAGCTGAATATGCTAACCCGATTATTGATACCTATTTGGCCAACACGCCGGCGGATGTTAAATTCTTGGTGAGAACTCCCAACTATATTATGAATTATCTCTGCTATAAAAGCTCGGGCGAGGACGGCATCATTTATCTCAAAGACGGCACGAAAAAGCCGGTGATGCAGGTAGGCCCCGGCCGTTTCTCCAATTTTGTTCCGTTTGATAATATCAAGGGCATTGAGCAGGCGGACATGAAGCGTATTTCGCTGTTTAACGACGGCTATATGCTGACCGGCAACGACACCGGCACCTGGTATGACCGTAAAACCGGTGTAGAGTGGCTCGCTTGGGCAACCCAGTATAACTACTATGGCGGTGAGTACGGAAGCGGTGATCGGCTGGAGGATTTCTGGCTGCCTGAAACTGCGCTGCCCGAGATGTATGAAACACATGTAAACTATATCCGCGGCAATATATACCGTTCTACCATGAACGGCGTTAACACATGGATCACCCGTAAAGGGGCAGGGGCCGAGGCCTATGTCCAGAAATTGTATGAAGATTCGCTGACCATTTCCAAAGACGACCCGAACGGTGCTGTGTTGGATTTGGGTACGGTTGATATCAGCGGTAATGACGGACGCATTCAGTTCAATAAATTTGGTTATGATATGATTCCGTTTACCAAAGAGCTGGCCGAGGCTTCCTGCAAGGCCGATGTTTCGGCTTATTACGGTTTTAGCTGCTATTCGTTTATCAGAGATCATTTGGGTTATCGGTTTGTCATTCGCGATTCCAAGTGCACAGGCCAGGTAGACAAGGGCGGCGTGCTGCAAATTCAGACATCCATTGAAAACACCGGTATGGGTAACTGCATTCAGAACAAGACGGCACAGCTTGTTCTGGCGAAGGACGGCGAAGAGATTGCCGCGATTCCGCTGAACAAAAAAGTGGACGCAAACGCATGGTATTCGCAGGAAACAACCAGCTTTACGGTTGAAACGACTCTTGCCTCTGATATGGAGGCTGGCGAATACGACGCATATCTGCGGATCTGCAATGTAACAAGCGACGGCAAGCCGAACACCAAGACCTGTGTCGAATTTGCCAACGCAGGCGAGATTTATGACCAAACCCTGCGCGCGAACTATCTTGGCTCCTTTACCGTAACGGATACGGTTTCTTCTCTTGGCAACACCGGTTTCAAACAGGTTTCAACCGTGTTTGACGATCTTGACGGCCACTGGGGCAAAACGCAGATTCAGGAAATTTGCTCCCGTGGGTTAATGAGCGGAACGAGCTATACCCGTTTTGCGCCGGATGAGTCCACTACCAGAGCTATGATTGTTCAGGTGTTGTATAACTTAGAGGGCCGTCCGTCGGTTGAGGGTATTTCCATCAATTTCAAAGATGTCGGTGCAAACGAATGGTACACCGATGCGATTAAATGGGCTTCTGCCAACAAAATCGCGTTTGGTTACAATAATCAATTCGAGCCGAATGATACTTTGCTTCGCGAAGAGTTCGCCGCATTCTTATATCGGTATGCGAGATATAAGGGAACTGATGCGGTATCAGACTTAGCGGATATGTCCAAATACAGCGATTTTGAGACAGCCACATTGTATGCGCATGAAGCGCTGCGCTGGGCGAATACAAAACGCTTTATCACCGGCCACGACAATGGACTGTTGGATCCGTTGGGTGACGCAACCCGCGCACAGCTTGCTTCTATTGTATCGAGATATATCAGCGATCAAAACAAAGCATAAGAAATAAAGCACAAATTCCGCTGCCGATTGCAGGCAGCGGAATTTTTTTGCGGTGTGTTGCCTTGCCAAGAAGGCGCCGGATGTGTATAATGGAGAAAACAGGACGGTTAGAAAGAGGAAATGAATGGGGAGCACGATTACCTTTGATACAAAAATAACAGCGCTGCCTGGCATCGGCGTGAAACGCGCTGAGGCGTTTGCGAAGTTAGGGATATTCTGCGCCGGCGATTTGCTTTATCATTTTCCCAGAGCGTATCAACACCGGGGAAAGGTGAAGCCGCTTTGCGAAGCGGAGGACGGCGAGGTATGCGCGGTTATGTTGACCATTGCCAAAGAGCCGGTCAATGTGACTGTAAAGGGCAGAATGACTTTGACCAAGGTGGTTGCCTTCGACGAAACCAGACGGTGTCAGATTACCTTTTTTAATCAGAGCTATTTAAAAGATGTTTTCCGCATCGGCGCGGCCTATCGGTTTTATGGCAAAGTGACGCTGAAAAACGGACAGTGCGAGATGGTGTCCCCCGCGTTTGAACCGTATATCCCCGGTGTGCCTCTGCCGGAATTTTTTCCGGTCTATCCGTTGAGCGAGGGGCTGACCCAGAAAACGGTAAAAGATGCGATTCGTTTTGTGATGGACCACTGCGATTTGGAAAAAGAGGACGTTTTGCCGGATTCGGTGCGGCGCTTATATAGTCAGCAAGGTGAAGATTCCGACAATATGCCGGGCAACATGCCCGGACTGCATGATGCCATGCGCTTTATCCATGATCCGGCTGATTATGCCCAGTTAAACGCCGCGAGAAACCGGTTTATATTTGAAGAATTATTTGTTTTTTCCATGGGGCTTTCTCTTTCGCGCAAGCCGGTTCAGCGCCGCGATGCGCCTGTCATGCATCAGGTGGATGCGACCGTCTTTTATCAGGCGCTTCCCTTTGCGTTTACACCGGCACAGCAGCGCTGCGCGCAGCAGATTGAAAAGGATTTGATAAACGAAGAAGGCACGCCGATGGCCCGGCTTCTGTCAGGCGACGTGGGCAGCGGTAAAACCGTGGTGGCAGCGCTGGCCGCATATCTGTGTGTGAAAAATGACTATCAATGCGCCCTTATGGCGCCCACCGGTATTTTGGCCCGCCAGCATTATGAGGACCTTTCGGACCTGCTGGGCCGTTTGGGTGTGGAAACGGCTCTGCTCACAGGCTCTACCAAGGCGGCTGAGAAAAGAAGCATCTATGCCGGGCTTGCCGAGGGAAGGATACAGCTTGTGATCGGCACCCATGCGCTCATTACCGAGGCGGTGCAGTTTCATCGCTTAGGGCTGGTTATTACCGATGAGCAGCATCGTTTTGGTGTGCGGCAGCGGGCCGCCCTTGCCGAAAAGGGCAAAGAGGTGCATATGCTGGTGATGAGTGCGACGCCTATACCGCGCACCCTTTCACTGATCCTCTATGGTGATTTGCAGATATCGGAAATTGACGAGTTGCCGCCGGGACGGCAGCAGGTGGACACCTTTGTGGTGAACGAGAGCTATCGCCAGCGGCTGAACGGATTTATTGAAAAATGCATTGCCGGCGGGGGGCAGGTGTACATTGTTTGCCCTTCGGTGGAACCGTCTGAAGAAGAGTTAGTTGATTTGAGTTACAAGGATACCGACGAGGCTCTGCCGAAGTTAAAAAGCGCGGTTGCCTATACCGAACAGCTGCAAAGGGAATTTCCTGACCGGCGGGTTGATTTTGTGCACGGCAAGCTGAAAGAGGCGCAGAAAGAGCGTGTGATGACCGCTTTTGCCGCCGGCGATATTGACATATTAGTGTCTACAACCGTCATTGAGGTGGGGGTTAACGTGCCCAATGCGTCGTTAATGATTGTCGAGAACGCGGAGCGTTTCGGTCTTTCGCAGCTGCATCAGCTCCGTGGGCGGGTCGGCCGTGGCAAGCGGAAGTCCTATTGCGTGTTTGTTTCCGACGCGAAGTCTGATACGGCCAAAAAACGGCTGCAGGCATTAAAGGAAAATCAGAACGGATATAAAATTGCAGAAATTGACCTTACCCTGCGCGGCCCGGGCGACTTTTTGCCGACAAGGGAGGGCGGCGCCAAGCAGCACGGCGCGCTGCATTTTAAACTGGCCAATTTATGTGACGATCTGGATTTGCTCAAAGCAGCGTTCCGCGCGGCTGAGTCGGTGGCGGGAGAGGACCCTTTGCTGGCTGCCCCGGAGCATGCTCGGCTGAAAGCGCAGCTTGCGAACCTATGGACACAGGCCGGCACAACGCTGAATTGATTATCGGCGCGCGGTACCTGTCTTGGTTGATTGCTCATGCAATTGACAAACCCACAAGGGGTATTATATAATGAACCAAACGGGCCTGTCAGATCAATTTCACAAGGGGCAGGCATCGGATTTACACGAATTTACAGCCGGATACAAAGAAAGGATTGCGCATACGCATGAAATATGAATACGATCAGCTAATGCAATATATTGAGGATAACGACGTTAAATTTATTCGTCTCGCTTTTTGCGATATTTTCGGCGTGCCCAAAAATGTTTCGATTCTGCCGGGCGAGCTGCGGCATGCTTTTGAAGAGGGCATCGGCATTGATGCCTCTTTGATCGATGGCTTTGGCGGCTCGGACGAGGTGGTGTATCTGCGGCCGGCCAAAGGCAGCATTACGATTTTACCGTGGCGGCCGTCAAACGGACGGGTGATCCGCATTTTCTGCGATGTGCTGCGGGCGGATGATCATTCGCTGCCCTTTGACACCCGCAAAATTTTGCGGCGCATGATTGCTAGGGATGTTCGCAGCGAGGGCATGGTTTGTCATATTGGCAGCGAGTGTGAATTTTATCTTTTAAAACTGGATGAACAGGCCGAACCGACCGCCGTTCCTTTTGACCGGGCGACGTATATGGATGTAGCGCCGCAGGATCGGGGCGAAAATATTCGGCGCGAAATTTGCCTGAGCTTAGAGCAAATGGGCATTATACCCGAGACCTCTCACCATGAGGCAGGCCCTGGCCAGAATGAAATTGATTTTAAATATTCAGATGCAGTGACCGCCGCCGATAATTTGCTGACTTATCAATCAGTTGTGCGCACGGTGGCCGACCGCAACGGCCTGCACGCGGCCTTTAATCCCAAACCGCTGCAGGGCCATCCCGGCAACGGGCTGCACATTAACTTATCCTTGGCCAAGGATGGAATCAATATTATGAAGGGAGAGGTGTTGACCTCCTTTGCGGCGGGTATCCAGCATCATCTTGCCGAAATGACGGCTTTTTTGAATCCGACGGCCGAATCCTATAAACGGCTGGAGTATTATAACGGCGGCGTTTTGATTCACGAGGGCAAGGGCAAGGGCCGCGTAGAAGTGACCTCGCCGGACTCGGGCATTAATCCTTATTTAGCCTATTCGCTGTTAGTCTGTGCGGGTATGGAGGGGGTCAGGGAACGCCAGTTGCTTGGCGATTTTCCTGTCGTTTTGCCCAAAACCCTGAACGAAGCGCTTTCGCTGGCTGAAAGGAGTCCTTTTGTCAAGAACGTGCTGACAGAAACATTTTTAGAGGCCTATCTTGTTTCGATGCAGGAAAGGTGAGGGACGATTTTCATGACGGAAGGATTGGGACGGGTTCTGATTGCTTCGGGCACGGATAAGGGCGCGGCTTATTTAAAAGATCTTTTGACCGAATTTCATCCGGAAAGCACTACGGTTTTACAATCGGGCGTCGAGATTCGGCGGGGGCTTTCGGGCGGCGTGGATTATGATTTCGTGTTTGTCAACATGCCGCTTTTAGATGAAACCGGCGCCGAGCTCGTCAAGGATATAGCCGAGCGGGGCCATGCGTTTGTGACGGTGCTGCTTCGCGAAGAAATTGCCGATCAGATAGGCGCCGCGCTTTTGAAAGATGGGGTTTTCGTGGTGCGAAAGCCGGTGGTTCGCGCTCATTTTTTAGATAGCGTGCAAATGATGATGATGGCTTGGCGAAAGGTAGAACGCCTGCAAAGTGAAAATGACCGTCTGCGTCAAAAATTGGAAGATGTTTCCCTTGTTGCCAGAGCAAAATGCGTGCTTATTTATCACAAAGCGATTGATGAATATGAGGCGCATCGCTATATTGAAAAAAGAGCCATGGATGAACGGCGTTCAAAGCGGGAAATTGCATTTGAAATTTTACATGAATTTGATGATGAGTGACATTTTTGCCTGAATTTTTCGCGGATTTTATGTTTTGCTTTGCAAAAACTAATTGCGGGTGATTTTGATTAGAAAAATGTGGCGGCGGTCCTCCTTTTTGATGGCCGTCTTATTCTTGTTTGGCGTTGGTTCTTATGCGGCCGAACCGCTTTTATAGCCGATCGCGGCGCACCCGATTACGCGCCGGAAAATACGATTTTATCTTTTGTCACAGCCGAATCGCAAGGGGCGGACGCTGTAAAAATGGATCTTTGGCTGACGGCGGATGACAAGCTGGCTGTAGGCAGTGATCCTACGACAGGACGAATGTGGAGCCGAAATATAGCTATGGAAGCATCAACCATGGCGGAATTATCTTCTTTGACGCTGAGCTATGGATTCCGTGCTGCTTTTCGCGGGGCGGTGGACGTACGTCTGCCGGAATTTGGCGAAGTGGCGCAGAACCTTTCGGCGGAAACGAAAATTTTCGCTGAGCTTAAAACACAAGACCCAAAAGCGGTCGAGATATTGGCGGCTGAAATGAAACGGACGGAAAGCGAAGGGCGAGTCACGATGGTCAGCAGTTCGACGGAAGTCGTTGAGGCATGGTGCGCCCAAGGATGGCCGGGCGTTTTGCGGGCGGAATGTGATTCACCCGGGCAGGCAGCGGCGCTTACCGTTCCTGCCGGCGCGGCTGTGCTGGTAAACAGTACTGCGTTAGACGAGCATACAGTGCAGCTCCTTCACGAAAAGGGCATGACTGTATATGGCGCCGCGCTTCACCGTCAGGAAGCAGAACGGCTGATGCAATGTCGGGCAGACGGCATTCTTTGCGGTGGGTTCTTTTTAAAAGAATCATAAGAGAAGCAGCGCCCTTGCGGCATATGATATGCGCAGGGCACTGCTTTTTTTAATAAATAATGAAGTTGCCCTCAATTCGCCAAAAATAGTTGAAATTCATGCGCAAAGGTAGTAAAATAAAGATAATCACTATTTTCCCTAAGGAGAGCATTTATGAAGACGGTAGGTTCTTTTTTATTGGCTTTATCACTTGTTATCATGGCACCGCAGTTCTGCGTGCATGCACAGGCGGCCGAGGATTCAGCTCCCAAATCGGGCGTTGTCTGTGAAGGGAACTTTGCGAAAGCTTCGTGCGCGCAAATGGTCAAAACATTGCATACTGACGAAAAACAGGAATCGCTTGCTGGCGAGCGTGTGGTACCCGCTGATGTTGAAGAGCAGGATGTAGGGGTACAGCCGGCGATTCAGAATGAAAAGCAAACTGCGAGCGATATTGACTCTGTGCCTATGACAGGTGAGCAGAAAGAACAGCAGACGGTTATAGAAGACACCGATCAAATGGAATATGAGGTCGGTGAAAGAGAAAATAACAAAAATGATGCGCTTTCTTATAAGGCAAAAACAGCTGAGATTTCGGCATTGTTAGAAAATTCGCAGGAAAAACATGCGCATCAATATGTCGTAACAGGGACAGGACAGGTGCAATGTGCGGTTTGTCAAGAGTCGGCGCAGGTTTCCACTTTTATGCCAGATCCGGATGCGGTGGTTTTTGCCTGCAAGGCTGGGGACTTTTTTTGGGTGCCTGTTTTGGTGAATAATACCGAGTTTGTGGGCATTACGTTGCGTGTGGATGTATCTGATAACATAGAATTAACCGGTGCTTCCACAGACGGTACGCTGTTTGCAGGCTATACGGTGACAGCCGACCGGAATGTAGTGCTGAATGCGGGCGACCGCAAAGAGGGAAACATCCTGCAAAACGGACGGCTTGTTTATTTGCGCTTCACTGCCAAAGAGGATATTTCGGTTGACGATACGGTTCAGATTCGTCTGTCCTCTGATGATGTGGTTTGTGCGTTTGGGGATAATGAGGTCAAAAACATAGAGGGCAGTTGTTATTTTGGCACAGTTTTGTACACGGCGCAAAGACCGCTTGGCGATGTGAACAACGATGGCGTTATCGATGCGGAAGATGCGCGTCTTCTTTATCGGTATGTGAAAAAGTGGGCGCCCTCCTATTACGAACAATATAATGCTTATATCACTTTATATGGCGATGTGAATAGCGACGGTGTGATTAATGAAGAGGACGTGGAAAGACTGCTTTGTTATGTAAACGGTTGGGAAGACTCTTTCTGGGGTGATTCGGCTGTGATACCTGATTAAGCAATGTTCACCGCAGATGGGTGTAAATTCTGTTTGACAAAGATGAATACCTGTGCTATACTAACATAGATAAGTTCAGTTAAATGCCTATATGGCAGTTGATACAGAAGCTAAAGAAGCAAAGCTTTGTGCTACAGAACAAAGCTTTGCTTATATAAGGGCTATTAGCTCAGTTGGTTAGAGCAACCGGCTCATAACCGGTCGGTCCGGGGTTCGAATCCCTGATAGCCCACCAAACGGATATAAAACGCAAACGATAAGACACGGTGTTTATGGTTTGCGTTTTATCGCTTTTATGATTTTTTGAGATATCATGAAGCAGGACGAAAAGGGTGATGAACAAATGAATATTCTTGTGTTCGGTGACAGCATTGCGTATGGCATTGCAGACAAAGAAAAAGGCGGATGGGTGAACCGGCTGCGGTTTGCCTTGGTGCGTGATCGGGATGAAAAAGAATTTGCTCTTTTTAATATGAGCATTGGCGGACAAACCACAGAAGAAATCAAGGTGCGTTTTGCAGATGAGTGTAATAACAGGCGTTCCGGCTTAGAGGATACGCTGATTATTTTTGCCATCGGCATTAACGATACGGCGCTCGTGCAAGGGGCAGAAAAACGTCCGATTGAGGATTTCCGCCGTAATATGATTGATTTAGTTGGCTGTGCCAAGACTTATGCGGCGCATGTTTTAGCGGTTGGCTTGACAAAGGCCGATGAGACGAGAACGCGTCCGGTTGGCTGGAATGAGAATGTATGTTATCTAAACGACCGCATTGCGGCTTATGATCGGGAACTGGCAGCGGTCTGCGTCAAGTATGGGATTGACTATCTGCCGGTGTTTTCACTGCTAACGGCTGATGACCTGGCTGACGGTCTGCATCCGAACGAATCAGGGCACCAAAAGATGTGCGAGGTCATTCTGCAATATGTGTCCAAGGCCTATTTATCGTAGCGTATTTTAAAAAATGTAAAAAATACTTGCTATTTTTATTAAAATGTGCTATACTGACCAATGATAATGTGCAGATTCATCCAAAAAAGGTGGAGAAGCCCAGCATAAAACCAACGGATTTGCCCGGCATCAATCGTATTAAAGTTTCTTTCAGAATAGGCGTTTGTGCTATTTTAAGCGGACAAACAATCGTTGGGTATTAATATACTGGTTTTAGGTATATTATATAGGAGGATTTAAATGGAATTAGCATTTGGGATCATATTATTGGTTGCGGCGGTGTTTTTGGTCGTGGCCGTGTTAATGCAACATGGTAAAAGTCATGGTATGTCCGGCACGATTACGGGTGGAGCCGAGACGTTTTTTGGAAGCGGAAAGGGAAAGACCATCGACAATGTTCTTTCTAAGATTACGACAGTTGTTGCCATTGTGTTTTGCGTATTGGTTATTGTGATGTTTATGCTGCAAGGCAAGATCACAGGGTCGTCTACACAAAATCCGACAAACAATCAGGAAACAACGCAGAGTACAGAATCGACTGAGCCTTCCGAAGAGGAACCTTCTTCAGAGGCAACAGACAACAGTGAATCGGCTGAATAATTTAAATCCGCCCAAGGGCGGATTTTTTGTGTGTAAAGGGAATGGGATTATAGCGTGAAATTACATTCAATCAGACTTTTTGTGAGGTTATTTCACGCGTACTGTTTTGTGCGGCAGAATGGAGATTAAGATGGGTTATGCAGAAAAAATAATGGAGTTTATCCGTGATTGCAATTATATACCATTAAAAAAGGACGATTTGTTTTTTATGCTAAGCGAAGAAAATGATAGTGATTTTGCTGCGTTTGAGACGGCTTTGGCGCAACTGTGTGCCGAGGCGAAAATTACGTTTACGAAAAGGGGCAAAATCATTTCGGCTGAACAGGCTGGCTTGATGCAGGGTGTTTTTATGGCTTCGTCTAAGGGGTTTGGGTTCGTCCGGCCGAACGATTCATCTGCAAAAGCCGCCTCGATAAAAGGGGATGTTTATATAGCGTTTAAAAATTCATTAGGCGCGATTCATGGCGATACGGTGGCTTTTACGGTCATTGGCGAAACAGACGGTCTTCGTTTAGAGGGGCGGATCACACACATTGTCGAGCATGCGCTGACCCATGTGATCGGCACCCTGATTGAAAGACGGGGCCAGCGAGGTGTGCGTGCCCGCTATGCGGTGCAGCCGGATCAAAAAAAGCTTACTTTTCTGGTCTATATCGATAATGCACATGCGATGGGTGCACGGCTTGGTGATAAAGTAGAAGCGTGCATACAGGAATATCCGGATGAGGTGCACGACGGTGTTGGCCATATAACAAAGGTGTTTGGCCCTGCTTTTACAGTGGATGCCAATTACGAAGCTGTTTTGCATGAGTATGGTATACAGACGAAGTTTAATCGTCATGCCTTGGCACAAGCCGATTTGCTGGCGACTGCTCCGGTTTCGGCGGCGTGCCGGATGGATTTGAGAGACAAGCTGATTTTTACTATCGATGGCGAGGATGCGAAAGACTTAGATGACGCCATTTCTATAGAGAGAACAAAAGATGGCTATCTGTTGGGCGTGCATATTGCTGATGTTTCGCACTATGTTACTGAAAACAGTTATTTAGATAAAGAGGCCTTTGGGCGGGGGACCAGCGTGTATTTTGCCGATCAGGTGGTGCCTATGCTGCCAAAGGCGCTGTCAAATGGCATTTGTTCGCTGCATGCCGGTGAGGATAAATATGCATTATCGGTCATCATGACGCTTGATAAAGACGGCGGCATTCAGAAAACAGAGCTGGCAGAGACGATTATTCGCCCCAAAATTCGCGGTGTGTATGCTGAAATGAATGATTTGATGCATAACGGCAAAGGGGCGGCCTGTTATGAAAAATATGCGTCGCTGTTTCCCGACACGCTGTCTGTGATGATGGAGTTAAGTGACGTACTGCACGAGCGGGCAAGACAGCGCGGCGCGGTTGAGCTTAGCAGTGCGGAAGCAAAATTTATCATGGATGAAAACGGGCACCCGGTCAAAATTCTAAAAAGAAAAGTCGGAAAAGCAGAAAAATGTATTGAATATTTTATGCTGTGCGCGAACGAGGCCGTTGCGCTGTGGCTGAACAAACAGGACTTGCCGTGTGTATATCGGATTCATGAAGACCCGACGGCTGAAAAAATGCAGGCGCTGCGTTTGTTTGCTTCGCATATTGGCTTGGATACAACCCCTTTGCGCGGCAAAAAGGTTACGCCGAAGGATGTGCAGCTGATGCTGGGACAGGCCGAAGCGGCCGGCGTGCTGACTGCTTTTTCGAGCGTGGCGCTGCGCGCGATGATGAAGGCGCGGTACAGTGAGCGCTGTTCGATGCATTTTGGGCTGGCTTTAGAGACATATTGTCACTTTACTTCGCCTATTCGCCGCTATCCCGATCTTGTCGTGCATCGCATCATAAAAAAGGTGCTTCACGGCGGGTTTGACCAGTTCGGCCTTTCGGGCATGCAGCGTTTTGTCACGCGTGCAGCTGCCGCCGCGAGCGAGAGCGAGAAGCGTGTGCTTACGGCTGAACGAGCGATTGAGGATCTGTATAAATGCGTGTATATGCAGGAAAGAATTGGACAAGTGTATCGGGGGCAGGTGAGTCTGCTGACCAATTTTGGCTTGTTTGTGGTGCTTGAAAACACCTGTGAAGGGTTGATTCCGATTGGTTCGCTGGACGGCTATTATGTCTATAACGAAAACAATATGACCTTGTGCGGTCACGACCGTCAATATGCACTGGCTGATTCGGTTATGGTACGAATTGAGGATGTGAACCTTTCGACCAGGCGTATTTATATGTCGCTTGTTGAAGAGCAAGGCAATGATGAAAGCAAAATTTTATAGATTGCTTTTCATCGATCGTTTGCAGATAACGGTGCTTTAGCATTTTTAATTCGATTGTTGTATAAAAAGGTGAAAAAAGATTTGCGTTAGGCAATGCCTGCGCAGGTCTTTTTTTATTGTCGAAAAATCGGCTTTTTCCAGCGAGGAAGCGAAAAAGGCGAGCGAGTAAAGAAAAATGGTAAAATTTGTCTAGATAAATAACCAGAACCTATGGCGAGATAACTAAATTTCAGATACACTTTATACAGGCACAGGGAAGGAGGTAAGAGGTGACCGGAACGAAAACAGAATATCTTTTGCATGTGAACAGACAGCTTTGTTTATATGCGGTAAACCGAATTCGTCAAACGGCGTACAGGACAGGAAATCATAGTTGTGTATATGATCGGTCTTATCATTCACATCACGATTGGTATGGACAACATATTGATTTCATTGTTCAGACGGGTTACGAGGGCCTTGTTTTTGCTTTTTCTTTTCATAAGCAGCCGGCGGGAGAGAACCGCTGCAGCGAGGGACTCCCTATCGGGGCGATTGAGAGGAAAAGTAATTGCAAAATGCCTGATGGCAAGCGGCGGTGTGTAGGAAACGGGGCATTACTTACATATGATACGCAGCTTTGTCAAAACACCCGAAGCGCTGTTTGCCGAATGGAGGTTTTTGATCGGAAATCATGGTGTTTCCGCCGCAGAGAGAGGGGCAGCTTTTGTGCAGATGGTTATAAAGTAATGATTTACTTATATAAAGCAACAATTTATTTTTGGAATCATTACGATAAGAAAGTATTGAATCAAGTCGCAAAGCATTTTTGCGGAGGCTTGGTATGAAGCTTACCATTGCTGCTCCTAACCCCAAGCAAAAGGAGTTCTTTCAAGCCGATACCAGGTATGTCGCCTATGGCGGCGCGCGCGGCGGCGGAAAGAGCTGGGCTGTAAGAACCAAGGCAACCTTGATGGCGGCAAAATATCCGGGCATACGCATTTTGATCATGCGGAAAACATTTCCGGAACTCAGAGAAAATCATATTCTTCCCTTGACGAGCGGTCTGCACGGCATAGCCAACTACAACGAAAGCAAAAAGGTGTTTTCCTTTATTAATGGAAGTCGGATTAAGTTTGGCTATTGCGATGCGCAGACAGATGTGACGCAATATCAAGGACAAGAATTTGATGTCATTTTTATGGACGAGGCCACCCATTTTACTGAGTATCAATTTAACGCCATTAAAAGTTGTCTTAGGGGAGTCAACAATTTTCCGAAACGGTTTTATCTTACCTGTAATCCGGGCGGCGTAGGGCATGGTTGGGTCAAGCGGTTGTTCATTGACCGCGATTACCGAGAGGGAGAGGATCCCGCTGACTATACCTTTATCGCGGCCCGGGTGTATGACAACACGGCACTGTTAGATGCAGACCCTGAATATGTAAAAGCTTTGCTGGCTTTGCCGGATGGCATGCGCTCTGCATGGCTTGAGGGAAATTGGGATGCATTTGCCGGACAATTTTTCTCTGAATTTCGTCGGGATATTCATGTCATAAAACCCTGTGCCATTCCCGACGGAAGCAAAATTTACCGTGCTTTTGATTATGGACTTGATATGCTTGCTTGTCTTTGGATTGCCGTAACACCGGCTGGACAAGCGCTGGTTTTTCGAGAAGCATATGCTCCCAATCTGATTGTATCGGAGGCGGCGCGTTTTATGAAAAGCGCCACACATGAGGATATTTATGAAACCTTTGCGCCGCCGGATATGTGGAACCGTCAAAGAGAAACGGGCAAAAGCATTGCGGAATTGTTTTCTGAATACGGCATTGATGCTATCAAGGCGGACAATTCCAGGGTGACTGGATGGATGAATGTAAAAGAATGGCTGAAATTATGCGAGAGCGAAAATGGTCTGTCGGCAAATCTGAAAATATTTGAGAGCTGTCCGTTTTTGATTAAATGCTTGTGCGAACTGCGATACGATGAAAAAAATCCCTGTGACGCCGCCGTACAGCCGCATGATATCACACATATTACCGATGCGCTTCGCTATTTTTGCGTTTCACGCGTATCGCCTGGCAAAAATCAAGAGGAGGTATCCCCGCTTGAAAAATATCGCCGATCGGCTATTCTAAAACAAAAAAAGAAAGTGAAAAGAGCATTCAGCTGAATTTTAACAGTAACAAATCCATCCACAACCAATGAAAGGATGAACTTTATGAAAATATCAGTGACAAAGTATGGCCTGACTCCTGATACGGCGGATGGCGGGACCAAAGGCTCATACGGTATGGAGACGTTATCGTTTTCATTTTCAAAGGAATGGGATACGCTGGCTAAAAGCATTACGTTTTACCCCCCGCACAGTGTCCCTATTTGCGTTTATTTAGACAAAGATGAAATTCCGCTTCCCTATGAGGTGACGGCAAAGGCAGGGAAAACGTCCTTTGTGATTTGCGGCACCAATCAAGAGAAAACTATATTAACTGTGACCGGTACGATTGAGGTGAGGGATACCATCAATCCGACCGAACGAGAAGCGGGGGACTACACACCGTCTGCTATCACTATCATTACACAAGCTTGTCAGGATGCCAAAGCAAGTGCTGATCGTGCGAAACAAGCAGCAGACGAGATTTTAGCAAGAGGCGCCGTGCTTACCGTGCAGTATGTTGATGTACTGCCGCCAAAGGGTGAAACCGATGTACTATATTTAGTTCCGTCGGTGAGTGACGCCGATTCAAATCAAAAGAACGAATATCTATATATCGTGAAAAGGCCGGCCCGTTTTGCCTGGCAGCGGGTTGGCGAGACGTCACAACAATTCTATGTGTATACCGAAAAGGCGATTCCCGGAGCAAAAGATGCTGTTTATGACGGACAAGGGGCGGCGGCGTTGGCTTTTCAGATTCTTTCTGGCACGAAGGATGAGATCGTGATCAAAAATACCATGACCAGTGTTGAATACATTTGTCAGCGCGTGGCCAAAGCCGATCTTGCTGCTGAATACGGCTGGGAGAAAGTAGGGTCAGAGGATGATCTGCATCAATTTGAACAAAAGCAGAACAAGACAAACACCCTGTCGGCAGGCAGCACCGAGGAGCAATATCCATCGGCTAAGGCGGTATATGATGCGTTGGAAGATAAGGTGTCTTTGTTGACTCTTTCCAGTGTTGTCGGCGGCAAGGTCTCGAATTATGTGGTATATGATGCGGTTCATGCCGATGCGGGCGAGATTGTGGTTTCCGATGGAGACGACAGGCTGATTGGCAGCGGCACCAATATCGAGACACTCAACCAATATGGCACAACCAAGCTCAATAAACCAGAGACGGAAGGCAGTGACGGTCAATATCTTGTGAGCGACGGGGCCGGCGGTACCCGGTGGGAAAGCGCATCGCTCAGCTATTCGAGAAGCGAAGCTGATGAAACTTTTGTGGACAAGCGTTCATTTTCAGATGCACTGGATGAAAAGGCCTCTTTACAGTCTCTTTCCAACGCGGTAAACAGCATGGTGTCAAACCATGTGGTGGATGCTGCAGTGCATGGCGAAGCGGGCGAAATTGTGATTGCTAACGGTGATAATAAACTGATTGGCAGCGGAACCAATATTGCAGAGCTGAATCACTATGGTGTATCCAAGCTGGATAAACCATCCGGGGAAGGAACAGCCGGTCAATACCTTGTAAGCAACGGTGCCGGCGGCAGCGCTTGGAAAACTTTTAATGACAGCTATACCAAGGCCGAGTCGGATGCCCGGTATGCGGCCAAGGGTGAGGCCGGCGGCGCTGGCCAAGGGTTAACAGCTGCAATCGTAACAAGCTTGCCGACGATGGGCGAAGAAAACAAGCTGTACATGAAAAAGGTATCGGCAGCACAGAAAAACGGTCCGGACTATGAAAAGTGGCTGTATGTGCCGAAATCGAAGCAGGCGTCCGACGATTATTATTTGTGGAACGGGTCTACTGGCCCGGTTTATGTATTCACCGCCGAC
>JAAVYP010000021.1 GCA_022791195.1 Clostridiales bacterium
CAAGGAAATGTTTGTTTGTTATGACGATTTCGGCAAACTGACCTTGACAAACCGTTCTTCAATGTATGTTGTCGAACCGGGGGCATACCTGATGATTGATGAAGAAACCGGAGAAAATTTTGAATACACTTCCAGCATTGATAACGACACTTACAACAAAATCAAGCTGACCTATGACAATGAGGGCACCGGAAAACGGGAAGTTTACATTGCACAGGATTCAAGCCACATGAACGCATGGGGTATATTACAGTATTTTGACACGCTGCAAAAAGGCGAAAACGGGCAAGCAAAAGCGGATGCCCTGTTAAAGCTATATAACAGCAAAACAAGAAACCTGAAAATTGTGAACGCTTTAGGCGATACAAGGGTTAGAGCCGGAAGCATGGTTGTGATAAACCTTGCTTTGGGTGATATGAGTGTAAAAAACTTCATGCTGGTTGAAAAGGTGACCCATACTTTCAAGTTGGATTCACATTTTATGGACTTGACCCTAAGGGGAGGTGAATTTATTGCCTGATGCAATAGAATTAGTAAAAACTATAAAACAAGCGGCTGTCGATGCTGTAAGTGCAACAAAACCGGTTGAAATTTGCTTTGGGAAAGTAACAAGTAGTTTTCCTTTGAAAATCCTTGTAGAACAAAAATTGCCTTTAGGAGAAGGGCAGCTTATTCTTACTCGAAATGTTACAGATTTTAGCACTTTTATTACTGGAGGTAATATTCAAAGCAATGATTACACTGGGGATACAACAGATGGAGAAATAGCTTCGGATGTGCCTTCTCATGTTCACCCTGTTGGGAAGATTCAAATTACCGTACATAATGGGTTGGTTGTTGGTGATGAAGTGGTTCTTATTCGGCAGCAGGGTGGACAAAAATATATTGTGGTGGATAGAATCGGATGATACCAAGTACAGCGGCCTTTCTCGAACAGGATTTTGAATTCAGCGAACAGCCAACCCATACCTATAAAATGAACGCTGAAAATAATCTGATTCGTGGTTATGCGGATAATTTAGAAGCGATGAAGCAGGCGATTTATAAAGTCCTTAATACAGAGCGGTATCAATATATTATGTACTCTGGAAATTATGGAATTGAATTGTTTGATTTATATGGTGAACCCGTTTCTTATGTATGTCCTGAATTGGAACGCCGAATTACAGAAGCCCTTACATGGGATGAACGAATTCAAAGCATAGATAATTTTGAATTTAAAATTTTAAAAAGGGGAGTAGTTCAAGTAAATTTTACAGTACATACCATTTTTGGGGATGTGCAAAGTGAAAAGGTGGTGAATTTCTAAATGTACGAAAACATGACTTACGAAACAATTTTGAAACGAATGCTTGATCGAGTACCAGATCATTTTGACAAACGAGAGGGATCTGTTATTTTTGATACCCATTCACCAACGGCATTAGAACTTCAATATCTTTACATCGAATTGGAACGGATTATACAAGAAGCCTATGGCGATACCGCTTCGAGAGATTTTTTGATTTTGCGAGCAAAAGAACGAGGAATAACTCCTATTCCGGCCAGCAACACTGTTTTGCGTGGCAGATTTACTCCAGAAAATATTGATGTCATTGGCCAGCGGTTTAATGTGGGTGACTTGAATTATATCGCATTGCGATCTGCTACAGATGGAAAAGGTGGATATGAGTTACAATGTGAAACACCTGGAAACATAGGAAATCAGCAGTTAGGGAGTATGATTCCTATTCAATATATTCCTGGACTTGAAACTGCCGAACTTACTGAAATTTTGGTGCCCGGCGAAGATGAAGAGGACACAGAATCTTTGCGGAAGCGCTATTTAGATTCTTTTACTGAAAAGTCTTTCGGCGGAAATGTTCAAGATTACCTTGAAAAAACAAACGCTATTTCCGGTGTTGGTAGCACCAAAGTTACCCGTTTATGGAACGGCGATATTCACCCCGCCGATTTGATACCAACGGCAAAGGTGCAAACATGGTACAGTGGAATTATTGAAACGCTGGATGAAGAAGTTGCCGTTTGGCTTACTTCTGTTTACATGGCAGCACTTGAAAAGAAGCTGACAACCGGGGGAGCGGTGCTTCTTACCATCTTAGATTCTGATTTTGGAGGGGCTTCTGACACGCTGATTAATACAGTGCAGCAAACAATAGATCCTGATGAATACGCCGGGGAAGGTTATGGGCTTGCACCTATCGGGCATATCGTCAATGTTAAAAGTGCTGAAAGTGTTTCAGTTACAGTTAAAACCAATATTACGTATGATGATGGTTATAGTTGGTCGAATCTTCAAAGTTCTATTGAACAGGCAATTTCAGCATATCTGCTTGAATTGCGCAAATCTTGGGCCGATTCGCCATATTTGATTGTTCGCGTTTCGCAAATTGAAACAAGGCTTTTACAAATTCAAGGAGTTATTGATATTGATAATACCCGAATAAATGGAACTTCAAACAATTTGATTTTGGGGAAATATGAAGTTCCCTTGTTTGGAGGTGTAAGTGAATGATTAGAGAAGTGGATCTTGTTTCATATCTTCCTCCATTTTTAAAAGAATTTAAGGAAAATACTATTACTCTTGAAGCGGAAAACCCAGAGTTCACGCTTATGTGGAAGGTGACCGATTGGGTTTTATACAATGAATTTGTAGAGACAGCTGACGAATACGGGCTTTCCAGATTTGAGAAACTTCTGGGTATTTTCCCTTCAAAGGAAGACACTATGGATGATCGCCGTTTTAGAATTCTTGCAAGATATAACGAAAATGTACCGTACACGCGAAAAAGCCTTGTCTCTATGCTTGAATTATTATGCGGGAAAAATGGATATCAGCTTATAATTGATACGTCTAATTTTTTGGTAACTGTAAAAGTAGCGCTTACCGCAAAAAATCAAGTAGAAAGTATACAAAAATTGCTTGAAAGAATTTTACCGTGTAATATGAAGTTTTCAATCGAATTACTTTATAACACATGGGAGAAAATGAAACCTTATACTTGGAATATGCTTGCATCTTTTTCGTGGAAACAAATAAAAGAGGAAGAGGAGGTATTATCTTAATGGCTACATATACGGAAGGATATAATTTAAAAAAACCTGATGAATTAGACTTTGTGAATATATCAGATATAAATGGAAATATGGATATTATTGATGGTGCGTTGGGCCAAAAAGCGAATCTTACCTATTGTACTTGCTCAACATCATCAGGCGTATTAGAAAAAAACGCTGTCGTAGTGACAGGGGAATTTGAGTTAATTGCTGGCGCAGCTGTAGATGTTAAATTCATGTATTCGCATACGAATGGAACCCCAACACTTAATGTGAATAATACCGGCGCAAAAGCAATTAAAATGTATGGAAATGTAGCGCCGGAATTTAATATGTGGCGCGCAGAATCTATCGTTAGATTTGTTTATGATGGAACAAATTGGATGATGCAGGCAACACCTGCTACTACAGAGCATTATGGTGTAACGAAACTGTCCAATAGTGTTTCGAGCACGAGTAATGCTTTGGCCGCTACGCCTTCTGCGGTTAAAGCAGCATACGACTTAGCTAATAATGCTATTCCCAAATCACAAAAAGCGGTTAAAAACGGCATTGCAAGCTTAGACGAAAATGGAATTGTATCCAAAGAGCAACTGCCGAATTTGTTAGAACCCACAATCGTAACAAGCCTGCCGACGATGGGCGAAGAAAACAAGCTGTACATGAAAAAGGTATCGGGAGCACAGAAAAACGGTCCGGACTATGAAAAGTGGCTGTATGTGCCGAAATCGAAGCAGGCGTCCGACGATTATTATTTGTGGAACGGGTCTACTGGCCCGGTTTATGTATTCACCGCCGACAGATATCCCAAGGTGGGCGATACCGTATATTATGGAACAC
>JAAVYP010000082.1 GCA_022791195.1 Clostridiales bacterium
CTATGCTCATTTTTTAGTTAAGTTAGTCACAACTATTAAAAATAAGTCATTAAAAATAAAAAGAGGCGCAATGCTCGTTAATTTGCTTCAAGCCTTTCGGAATAGTGTAAACTGCACTGCGCGTAGCTCCGTGCAATCTACCATATTCCTAAAGGCTTGAAGCTAAGCAACGTGAGCATTGAGCCTCTTCTTCATCGTCTCTGCACTCAGGGCTTATAAACCGCTCCTAGTCCCTCTCACTTCGCGAGGTGGGACTAAAAAACAGCTTACGTCTGGTTCATCCATGAACCGGTACTAAAGGTGCTCGTGGGGCCCCAGCCTTACCTGACACAACCTCATTAGTACCAGTTCGTGGCACGAACCGGTGCTAAAGGTTCGCCACGAACCGGTACTAAACAGCTCCTCCCGCCTAGCAGTTGGTGCATACTGAACGCAAAAAATATAAGAGCATTTAGATCATGATCTTACATTTCTTTACAGTCTAAATTGTCAATATGATCTTATAACATCAAAAATACTTTGATCATCAATGATCTTTGTGTGTACAATCTGAATTGTCAATATGAGTCATCAACGATTTATAAACCGATGAAGACTCATATTGCGGCCACAAATTCTACACATAGAGTTCAATGAAGACCAAGTGCTTGTGATAGTTTGAGAAATAACATATTTAAGGTGGTAAAAGGCTTGTTAGGGGAGCGAGGTGGGACTAAAAACAGCTTGCCATAACCTCATTAGTACCGGTTCGTGGTACGAACCGACACTAAATGGTGATGGTGGGGCCATAGCCTGACCGCAGGCTGACACATCCCCTTTAGTACCGGTTCGTGGCATGAACCGGTACTAAAGGTTCGCCACGAACCGGTGCTATTGATCGCCGCCACGAACCGGCACTAGTGTACACATTAGTGCCGGCTGAAATTCCAACCGGCACTATTGTGCTTCACATTTGACCCTTTTTCTAATAGTGCTTCCTACCCCCCCCCCCCTTCTTCTTCTCGGAACCGGAGTCCTTTATCGAGTATCCATCCTACTCGTGCGAAGTCTTTGATTTCTTTCCTCAACGATTTCAACCGGTGTTCTCTCTTCAAGATATTTGTCTGTTTTCCCTTCCAAGTTTCTTTGTTTTCCCGCCC
>JAAVYP010000022.1 GCA_022791195.1 Clostridiales bacterium
AAGATTTGCTTAAAAAGTTTATCTTTACGCTTTTCCAAGCGTAATTCCGGCCGAGCCGGAACCGTTAAACTTTAAGTTTCATTAAATTTCGTAGCACTTCAAAGCAAATCAAAGATTTGCTTTGAAAGTTTATCTTTACGCTTTTCCAAGCGTAATTCCGGCCAAGCCGGAACCGTTAAACTTTAAGTTTTATCAAATTTCGCAGAATTCTAAAGCAAATCAAAGATTTGCTTCTGCCGGTTCAGAGTCAGCGACGAACAGCAACGCACGAATGCAATCTTTTGTTTGCTTTATATTCAGTTTATTTCCCTATCAATAGGATCAAAATATCTTTATTGCCCATCAACCCCGTTTTCAGGAAAGGAATCTATATATGTTAGAATTACAAAACATCTGCTTCAGCGCCGCCACAGAGGAAGGCGAAAAAGAAATATTAAAAGACATTTCCCTGACCATCGACGAACGCTTTGTGGCCATCACCGGCCCGAACGGCGGGGGGAAATCTTCCTTAGCCAAGCTCATCGGGGGCATTTATACACCCACCTCCGGCAAAATCATCTATAACGGTACCGACATCACCCACGCATCCATTACTGAACGGGCGCGCCTTGGCATCAGTTTCGCTTTTCAGCAGCCTGTCCGCTTCAAAGGCATTACGGTTAAAGATCTGATCACGCTGGCATCCGGCCGTAAAATCGGCGTCACCGAGGCGTGCGAATACCTCTCCGAGGTCGGCCTTTGCGCAAAGGACTATATCCACCGCGAGGTCAACGGCTCCCTCTCGGGCGGCGAGATCAAGCGCATTGAAATCGCCACCATCTTAGCGCGCGGCACCGAGCTTTCTCTCTTTGACGAGCCCGAAGCCGGCATTGATTTATGGAGCTTCAGCAATTTAATATCGGTATTTGAAAAAATGCATGCCCATTTCGGCGGTTCGCTGATCATCATTTCCCATCAGGAGCGAATCTTAAATATCGCGGACAAGATCATTGTCATCGCCGAAGGCAGAATCAAAGAAATCGGCACGAAAGAAGAGATTTTGCCGAGTCTCATCTCGGCCTCCGCTCCCTGCCGGACGCTGAGCGAGAAAGTCGCACGCTGACGCTATAAACCAAAGTATAATTGCAAGGAAAGGATTCTCAACATTTTATGGATACATTCAAACAAACCCTGCTTGAAACCATTGCCGATCTGCACGAAACGCCAAGCGGCGCTTACAACATTCGTGCCAACGGCGCGCTTGACGCACGAAACACCACAGAAAACATTGATATCGTCACCAAAACAGACAGGCCCGGCATCGACATCATCATTAAACCGGGCACCAAGGGCGAAAGCGTGCACATTCCGGTTGTCATCACCAAGACCGGCCTTTCGGATCTTGTCTACAACGATTTTTATATCGGCGAGGACGCAGACGTTGTGATCGTTGCCGGCTGCGGCATTCACAACACCGGCGACGAGGAAAGCCGCCACGACGGCATCCACACCTTTTACGTAGGCAAAAACGCCAAGCTGAAATATGTTGAAAAACACTATGGCGAAGGGGACGGCAACGGCGAGAACGTCATGAACCCCACCACCATTATTGACCTGGCCGAGGGCGCCTCAATGGAAATGGAGACAGTTCAAATCAAAGGCCTTAACTCCTCGGACCGAAAGACCGAAGCGGTGCTTGCCGACCACGCCCAGCTCATCATCCGCGAGAGCATTATGACCCACGGCAAACAAACCGCCAACACCGCCTTCACCGTGGAGCTGAACGGAGAGGAATCAAGCGCCCACGTGGTCTCCCGCTCGGTGGCCAAAGACGAGTCAAGCCAGATTTTCTTAGCCAAAATGAACGGCAACGCCGCCTGCAACGGACGGTCTGAATGCGACGCGATTATCATGGACCAAGCGCGTGTTTCGGCCATTCCCGAAATCAACGCCAACGACGTCAACGCTTCGCTGATTCACGAAGCGGCCATTGGCAAAATTGCGGGCGAGCAACTGATCAAACTGATGACCCTCGGCCTGACCCAAAAAGAAGCCGAAGAACAAATCATCAACGGCTTTTTGAAA
Source organism: Clostridiales bacterium (assembly GCA_022791195.1). Taxonomy (GTDB): domain Bacteria; phylum Bacillota; class Clostridia; order Oscillospirales; family CAG-272; genus CAKSEI01. The sequence continues at coordinate 2,065 of JAAVYP010000022.1, forward strand.
TAATCGAGCAGCCGCGTACCCAAAGCTGTATTTTATAGAAAAAAATTCATCGCCCCCTTGCACTGCGAGTTAAAATATGCTACAATAACAGCATAAGGGCCCGTAGCGCAGCTGGGAGCGCGGCTCACTCGGTTACACACCCCCGTTTTTCTTAATTTAATAATCATTGTTTGTTTCTCTCACTTGGGCCCGTAGCGCAGCTGGGAGCGCGTCTGAATGGCATTCAGGAGGTCGAGGGTTCGATCCCCTTCGGGTCCACCAACGATTTAGGGAGAAACAACATTGCCAAAACTCGTTTTCGCAAGAAAGCGAGTTTTTTATTATGCCGCTAAATTACTAAAATCAATTCCAAGACTAAATTGATTAAAGTCGATATTAAAATCAATGTGCAGTTTGTAATCCCGATACACTTCGATTCGACGGATTAAATGTCCGATAACCATTTTCTTTGCTTCAACGCTGGCTTCTTCATACATTTCCGACCATTTAATAACATCATCATATTGTGCATTGAGAGACTTTAAAAGTTCCTGCCCTTCGTTATAGGCCACTTGTGCATCTTCAAAATGTTGTTTAAGTCTGTTACATTCTGCTTCGGCATCTGCAATAATTGAATTTAATATTTCTTGTGAGAAACTACTCTCCCCGCGCAAGGATTTTACAACTTCTGCCTTTAACGCGTCCAAATCGTCTGCCGCCTTTGTATAGTCTGCACGAGCAACAGCAAGCAAGGCTTTTCGTTCTTTCATTTTTTCACCATAACGATTGTTGACAATTTCACTTTTCGGAACAGCTTTCATTTTTTCAAAAATGGTTTTCATAAGCTGATCCACAATATCATCGAGAATATGCGTGGTATATCCTGTCTGACCGTCACAATCCGTTTGTTTGCGTGTCTTTCCGTAACATACATACCGAACGCGTGTAACAACCCTGTCCGGATCAGTTTTGCATGGATAATAACGCCCATTGGTGGTGATTGTTAGTCTTGATCCGCAGTGACCGCAAAAAACATTGCCTGCTAAAAGTGATTTACCCCTTGTGTTTAAAGGAATATGCCTCACTTCTTTTTCTGCATTGGTACGGGATTTGCGAATACTTTGCGCCGCCTCAAATAACTCCGGCGAAATAATCTGTAAATGTGGTAAAACAGGTGATCGGCTTTCCCCGCTTCGCAAAACGCCGGTATAAGTAAGATTGCCAATCATGCCCCGAATACTGGCTGAATGCCACTTTTTCCCCGTTCTTGCTCGATAGCCCAAATCATTTAGATATGTGGCAATGCGATAAATACCAAGTCCCTCGTAAACATATTTCTCAAAAATAATCCGGACAACGGCAGCTTCTGCCTCATTAACAGCTAAATCAAATAGTTCATGCTTACGTTTGTTTAAACGGCCACTTTTCACAAGATCATAACCATAAGCCGCCGCCCCTCCTTTAAATCCGCCATCCTGAGCAAGCTGACCCAACGCAGTTTTGGTGCGGATAGAAGTTTTTTCACTCTCACCATCAGCCTGCCAAAAGCGAATATAATTCATCAACTTGTCGGCATGATTGTCAAACCTCTGCTCGCCTTCTTGTGTACTCCAAACTCGCACGCCATTTTTTACAAACCATTCCACCACAAAAGGCGTTTCGTCTGCAATTCGTCCAATTCGATCAAACATGAACACCAACAAAATATCAAATTTTCCCTGTTTGGCGTGTTCTTTAATAATTTGCAGTTTATCTCTATTGGCAGCTCGTACCTTGTGACCCGAAATCCCATCCTCCTGTTCTTCATGAATAATTGTCCAGCCCATTTCTTCCGCAAATCGGTGGCATTCTTTTCGCTGCATTGGTATGTCAGCCTCTTGTTTTTCATTGTAATCTACCTGTTTACCGGTAGAAACCCGGTAAAGACAATAAACTCTGTTTTCCATATATTGATCCTTCCTTTCCTATTTGTAGGAATTTAACTGCAATCAATATATAGGGGTATTGCTATCATCCTCTATATTGTACGCCGAATCAGAGGATAAAACAAGGTTGTCACCGCCACACAGTTTTTGTCCTTTGTTTACAAAAGAGGAAAAAAGAATATGTTTCACTGAACCATAAATTTCTCTGTTAGGTGTTTGAGCAAAGGATGCGCTAACTTCATAACCGTTAATATAAAATGTTATTTGACTTGACCGCATATAATCACCTCCAGAAATAAGGATTTTCAATTCAGCCTCGGGTCAACTTGACCCTAAGCTATTACAAATAGGAGCAAAGAAAAAGGGCAGCGAAACCCGCTGCCCTTAATCCTTGAAACCGCTTTTTAGCGGCTGGGACATGTATCGTATTCGTTCGGGCTGTCATTGGACAGTACATATTCACCGATACATGTTACCCCCTCATATCTAAAAGAGAGAATTTATCTCTCTATATAATAGGACACTTTAAGCGCCAAATAGGATACCCCCTTTTTAAATTTTTTCTAAAAACTTTTTCATACTTACAAGTCCCTTGCTGATTGAATGGCGAACATTGCGCTCACTTACCCCCTCATTTCTCTTTGTGTCATACCGAGTAAATAATGCAATTCAATTCGTCGTCCTTGAACTTCTGGTAAAGAATTTAACGCACGACATAAATTACAATATCGCTCCATCATTTCAAAAACTTGTTCGGGGGAATCTCTGCGCCCAATAACAATTAGCACCTCTCGTTCGTGACTTTCCTCCAGCGGGTCTACCTTATTTCGTCTTATACTGCGTTGATGCGATTGCTCATACCGCTTGTCCGCTATAAGTTCCTCTGCCACCTTGTCAGGTACTTCTATATATTCATCCTGTGTGTACCAAGCATAAAAATTACGTAAGTTGATCTTTTCCATTATATAATCCTCCAATTCAATTTTTGATTTTCAGTGAAACGTATTAAAATTGAATTGGAACGGCGGCGATCTGCAATGAAGCTCTGCTACACAAAAAGGGACTTTAAGCCATAACGGCTCAAAGTCCCTAACAATTTGCTGCAAATATTTAAAAATTGGCGGAGAAAACCAAGGTCCAAAAGTCTTATGAGACTTGGACAGCGCATGTCCACATGTTTGGTATTTATTTTTCGCTTAAATACCTACATTTCATTTTTATTTCCTCATACAATATATTAAACATCCTGCTAAAATTTACCATTTTGATTTTATTCTATCATAGCTTGGTTGTCGAAATAAAAATAATAATGATAACGCGTAATATTTTTCGCAAAAAAACACCGAACAAACGTAAGTTGTTCGGTGTTTCTATTGCTTCGGGTCAATTTGCCCCGAAGTTCCTTTTATTAGCTGGGTTTGTTTATCTTATATTTTTTTCGATCTTTTCTCCATATACTATCAAATAGCTCCCTAAACTCCGGTGACACTTTGATTCTTTTTATGTCGCCATGATAGGTGATAATGGAAAACGCAAAAGCAATACGGAAATTATTCGTTTCCTTAATAATAAATATCGCTTCATAATACTGCTCCTTCTCATCCCCGTATGTTGTAGCGTAGCCCTTCATTCCGTTGTGCTCAATTTCTTCTATTGGCTGACATGTATCGAATATAAACATTTGTGGTTTGGATAGTTCTTCTTTTATATCTTCATGAACATTGTCACACACCAATTTATATCTTGCTACAAAACTTTTATCTGGATGCCAAAAACATAAAACGTCATGTTCTAAATCTGTTTCTTTCGCATCAATAGAATAATCCTTTGGTACAGAAAAAACCACCTTATTTATTCTAAATTGACACCGATCTCTTAATATATACATTTCTTCTCCTCACATGCTATTTCAATTTGAATGCCATTAAATAGCTTTCTATAACACGATTTACAAATATATTTTTGATCTGTTTTTACTAACGCTTCTGCTCCTCCGCATAACGCACATGTATTTTGTTGCTTTTCAATAATAAGCCTATCACCATCTATTGCAATATGCAGTTGATCATTTGTTCTAAAATTCATGGTTTTTCGTAACTTTGATGGAATTAAAATTCTACCTACTGGATCTAATTGAATAATACTTTCTAACATTTAGTGTTTCCTTTCACTTGAATTTATATAGCGTTTTATATTATATGAGTTTATTATAAAATGAATCCTGCGGAAAATCTGTCAAAATATGTAAATTATATAAACTTTTATAGTGTTTTTTTGCATTTTAGTTCATCAAATGAACACCGATATCACTTTGCGATAATACTATACCAGTGATAAACATTAAATCAGTTTATTATAAAAATCAAAAAATGTCTAATTATGGTGATCGAGAAATGGAATGTTTCTACAGTTGATCCGATCTTGCTCAACAATTATCATTAACCAAACAGCAGTTATATTCGATCCAAAAAATAAAAGTTTAGAATATCTTTACCTAATAGAAACACTCAAACAGAATATCTGCATTGCAGATTGTATACGATAATCAAAAACCAAAATAGATCTTAACACGATATTTGTTTGTTTAAAAACAAGCCAACATGCCTTAAACTTAAACTGTAACAGTGATTAACAATCAAAATGTTTAAATATATTGGAGTAGTTATGAGCAGTTTTGGGAAACGAATAAATTCTGTCATGTTAAGGCGTGGTATGACACAAAAATCCCTTGCAAGCAAATTAAAAATATCAGAGCAACAACTTCACTCTGTTCTGAAAGATAAAAGTTTATCTACCATAGATACGCTAAGAGAGTTATCCGTAGCATTAGATACTCCCACAGATTATTTTTTGCAGGATTTTGACAAAAAATTTCTTATTTACGCCATTGACGATTATTTGAGTCAAATTGAACGGAACGATGCACAAAAAATTATTGAGAATCTATCGGCTATCATTGGAGATAAAGATGAATAATCTATACCCCTCAAGGCTTAAAGCTTTCAGAAAAGAGACAAATTTCACGCAAATGGAAATATCGGAAGCAATGGATATAACCCCTGAATACTATTCAGCTTTAGAATGCGGAAAGAAAAAACCTTCTATGAATCTTCATGTAGACTTTTGTTTAAAATATAATAAACCATCGGACTGTTTCTTTAAACCAGAGAAAAATAATAGATATTTGAGTACAGAACAAATGGACTCTTTAATGAACGTAAACACCGGGGATTTGGAAACTATCTTGAATGTTTTACAGGTCATATATGATAATAAAAAAAGTTAACGATTTAATTCTTTGGATATGAAAGGACAACATTTAAAATATGCTGAATATTTATTACGGCGATATGCCGGATGCCATATATAATACATCCGTGTACTTCAAGAATGTATACGAAGAAAATTGGATTACCAATCCGCTTGCACGTGAAATGATTTACGATATTGACAAATCCACCGTACTGGACGGCTCAGTCATCGACAGTCCGGTAATGGGAAAGATTCCTCCAATCAGTTTATCCGGCGGTGTAAAAACGCTGATTCTGATTGCCAATGAGCCTGAAACGGTTTTCAATGCCTCCGCCTGCGGCGATAACTGTGCCAAATGGCTTTTAAAATTAGGAAAAGAAAAAGACATTACTGTAAACCTTTTGCATCTTATGGATTTTGGCAATGAAGAATTTGCTGTCCATATTCTAAATACCGATCAAATCGTACACAGCATGAAAGAATTAGTACCGGTTGCCGGTCTTTATGTATAGGAGCAGCACATGAAAGGTACACATCAAATCACCATCCAAAACAAGAAAATTAAATACAGTTTTTCCGTCAGAAGAAACATTACTGTGATTCGCGGCAACAGTGCAACCGGAAAAACCGTCTTAATCGAGATGGTTCGAGAATATTCTGAAAGTGGCAAGGACAGCGGTATTACTCTGCAATGCGATAAGCCATGCGCTGTTTTAAGCGGCATGAACTGGGAAGCACAATTATCAACAATTCATGACAGCATTGTATTTATTGATGAAGGTTCTCGCTTTGTATCGTCTAAAGACTTTGCCGCCGCCATTCAGAAAACAGACAATTATTATGTCATTGTCACAAGAGAAGGATTAAGCGCGCTCCCTTATAGTGTAAATGAAATCTATGGCATACGAGACGCAGGCAAATACGGGCAATTAAAGCAAACCTATAACGAGTTATATCATATATATGCTCATTATGAGCATGATAAATCAGTCACGCCGACTGTTGTTATCACAGAGGATTCCAACTCGGGTTTTCAATTTTTCGGTCATGTATGCAGCAGTCAACAAATAAACTGTATATCTGCAAACGGGAAATCGAATATTTTTAAGTTGTTGCTTGAACGAAACACAGAACCGATATTAGTCATCGCGGACGGAGCCGCTTTCGGTTCTGAAATGGAGAAAGTCATCAAGCTGCAAAATGAAGTGAGAAATTTTACGCTTTATTTACCGGAATCCTTTGAATGGCTGATCCTAAAGTCAGATTTAATAAAAGATAAAACCATATCTAATATTTTAGCTGATCCCAGCAGCTATATTGAGAGCAAAGATTACTTTAGTTGGGAACGCTTCTTCACGGCTTTACTTACCAAAACAACCGAAGCAACCTATTTGCAATATTCCAAACACTCGTTAAATCCTGCCTACTTACAAGATACAGCAGTCCAAAAAATATTGGACGAGACGAATCCGCTTTTTGATAAGGAGTAAATTGGTATTATAAAATGTAAAGCAATTTCATAGTATTATCTTTTTATTCATATAACGAAAAGCCGCTTTTCAGCGGCTTTTTTGTAGTTTCGCAAATCGGCAAGCAGGGCAAGTGTGGTCACACTTGCATTTTTTCAAATTTTACCCTACGGTTAAATCTGAAAAATACTTGTTGGGGAGCCTCCCCAAACCCGGCACCTCGGGTCATTTTGACCCGAAGTTATCGCGGCCTGTCGGCCTTGTTTGCGTTATGACTCTTCTGCTCCATTTCCTTGCTTTTCTGACCGTTTGTCACGCCAAACAAACAATCAATGTTTGCCTTTACGGTCATAAGTTTCCGCATATCTGTTCGCGCTTTTCGATAATCACCATATAAAGATTTTTTCTCGGCGGTTAGCCGCGCCGCTTCTGCTTTCAATTCCTCCATTTTAGGAAGTCTCTTCCCGGCAAGAATACGCCGAAAAGCTGCTTGTGCCGCACGGTAGGCTGCAATCTCTGTCTCATGCTCCGCCAAATATTGATTGCTATATTTTTTCGCTTTATATTCTTCAAACACTGGACGATTTTTGGCATAATCGCGGGCAGCTGCCCGCAGTTCGGCATTGCGTTTCAGTGCATCTTCTGTTGCATATATTTTGTCAGACAGCACATGAAAACGATCAGCAGCCTCGGTGGTTTTCTGCTTCAGCAAAGCATAGTCCATCAGATTATGCTCCCGCAGATTTGACCCGAAGTTATATTTACGATTAGAGGCGGAGAACGTGGCATAAAATCCCCCTTTCCTTTTGAATAAAATTTATCAAAATTGTCGCCATTTTTCCCAGTGCATTCTTATCCGCTTCTTCGTATTCGTCGTCTATTTTGCTTATTGTGCTTTAAAATATTATTACGACGTATAATTTATACGAATAACATTTCGTAAATTCACGAATATAATTTCTATATATATTCATGAACTCATGAATTGACTAAGTATTTATTTTCTGCTATCATGATTTCAGTACAAAGAAGGAGGGCTAATCATTATGGACTTAAAATTAAATAAAGCAGGTCGTTCCTATGATAATGAAAAAACAGTTATTTCAGAATTTTATCAACAAAGCGTCAGTAAAAATAACACAGCGTTTAAATTCGCAAAATTGGATAATAATTTCGCTCACTATTTACCCTATCTAAAAGATGGAGCCGTTAAACTTTTTTTACACTACGCTATGGCTGCAAATAACGAAACAGGCGAATCTTGGTATGGTATTCAAACCTCCGGTAATAAAATCGGTGCAACAGATAGAAGTATAAACAACTGGAATAACGAATTAGAGGGTATGGGTCTCATTTATCGAATGTCTACTGGGAAAAAAAGCAAGTCAACTTTCTTGCTTCCCTTAACAGGGTTTGCAAAAAAAGTATCTCTCGAAAACATAAATCGCCTGCTTCAAACTTTTAATTTGTTTAAGGCAAATGAGTATACAAGAATTTTTGGTGAGTTTCAAAATGTAACCAAGTTATATCTCAAAGTAATGAAAGACAATACCGAATCAATTATAGAAATACAATGTATCTTTTTGTTGAAAACCAACGGGCAGAACAAATGTGATATTCCTAAAATCAAATTTTTCCTATATACCACACAAGACATAATCAATGAATCATTACATAAAAACATGTTAGATACTAATTTCACCGAAAAGGTAATCATTGTTAAGGAAAAAAATGATATTCAAGTGGGTGGAAAAACTTTATCATGTAATTCCGATGATTTTAAATCCTTTTTCATAAACGATACTCTAAAAATTGATAAAGTTGACGAAAACATATATTCGATTATGGATCAGCTTACAGATAACACCGATTTTAGTAATTTACCAACAATATCATAGAAAGGAAACTGCAAAAATGAGTGAAGCAATCATTATTCTTTTTCTTGTTTTAGCAATCTTAAAAACAGTAAAAAAAGAAAACAATTAAGTAAATCGAACTGGACTTATAAAATAATAAGTCCAGTTCGATTTTATTTTAAAAAGGCTTCGGGTCAAACTGTCCCGAAGTATTTTTTACGTGAATGCATCGGGATCATCTATATCATCATAATTAAAAATATCGTCATCTTCCACCTCTACATCATAAACGGTATACAGTTCGTTAGGATCAAGCCGCTTTATGCGCCGAGTAACAAGCCGTACAGGATTAAAGGCATTCCGCTTTTTATCCGCTTCGGCGGTCTGCCCATAGTTCGGATGTTTTTTCAAATCGTATTTTAATGAGTAAAATGGACGCAAACCTCGAAGCTGCAATATACAGCGATTGCCGGGCATAGTAGCAAGTTCATCTATTGTCATAAGTTCCTTACCAAGTCGCTGTAAGTTCTGCCCGTAACTCTCCGACTGCCCTCTTGTTCGGCTGTCGGTATACATAGAAATCGTCTCCTTGCCTAACGCTTCGGATATTTCTTTTATGGTAGAGTGTTCTCTGCCGCCTAAAAAAATCACACTGTCCATATTTCCCATAATCGTTTCTGCATGATCTTTATAAAGGGCTTTCAGTTGGCTCTGTGCCTGTAAAAACAGACATAGCGAAATCTCCCTTGATCGAATGACCGCTACCAGCTTTTCAAGGTTGGGTACTTGCCCCGTGTTCGCTGCTTCATCCCACAGCACCCGCACATGACAGGGCAAGCGACCACCGTATTTATTGTCAGCCCTTTCACAAAGCAAATTGAACATTTGCGAAAAAGCAAGAGCGACGATAAAGTTATAGGTAGTATCGGTATCGCTGATGATAAAGAAGGTCGCCGTTTTCCTATCGCCCATGCAGTCAAGCTCCATTTCATCATAGCTCATAATTTCACGGAGTTGGGGAATGTCAAAGGGCGCAAGCCGGGCTCCACAGGAAATCAGAATTGATTTTGCGGTTTTGCCGCTTGCTAACTTATATTTGGCATATTGACGTACTGCAAAATGATCCGGCTTGCGCTTTGCCAACCCGTCAAACATATAGTCAACAGCATTTTTAAAGTTTTCGTCATCCTCCCGCACTTCCATATTGTTAATCAACTCTACCAGCGTATTTATATTGCGTTCTTCTTCCGGTGCCTCAAATACGATATACCCGATCAGAGCGCAGTATAACAGAGTTTCAGCTTTTGTCCAAAATTCATCTCCTTCCTTACCATCGCCTTTTGTGTTAGCAATAAGCGCATTGACAAATTTTAAAATATCATTTTCCGTCTTAACATAGGCCAAAGGATTATAGTGCATAGACATTGAAAAATCTATACTATTAAACACCTTAATTTTATAATCCTTTCTCGTCAAAAAAGCGCCTACCTGTCCGAGTATGCCACCCTTTGGATCAACCACAACATACGAGCTGTGCGCTTGAAGCAGTTGGGGCGTTAGCCAAAACCTTGTTTTTCCCGACCCGGACGAACCAATTACACAACAATTCAGATTGCGGGCATTGGCTGGATTCTTAGGGCGGGTATTTATCGTCAAAAATTCTGTTCCTGTCAAAATGACGTTGTTTTCAAATTTCGGATCAATAAAAGGCTTAATATCTTTTGCCGTTCCCCAACGTGCGGAACCGTACTCCTCGTTCTTACGAAACTTTTTTCCGTTTTTCGCCTTAAAATAGACAAGCAACCATATAGTAACGGCACCTATCAACCCGATCAGCCAATCAAAACCATAAAACCCCGGTGCGATTGTTTCAAAGGCGTGGCCTATAGTCTCAATCATTTTAATTAACTTTTGTCCAAAATTTGTACCTTCCGCCATCCGATACGCTGTACCGATTTTTAAAAATACCCAGAACAAAAACAGATAAAGCAGATTCGGTAAAATATACCGTTTCAGTTTATCGCTCATCATGCACCTTCGCCCGTTTATGCTCATGCTCTCGCGGATACCGCCGCGTTATCGCTTCCTTTGCTTGATTCAACAACTTCAAAAGTGATGGGCGCTGTTCCTTCTTCATCATCCTTTTCGTATACGCTGCAAAACATTCTGTAATGGCACCAGCTTGCCCCGCCTTAAAGAAAAGCTGATATTTCTTTGGACCAACTTTATGAAAAGCATAATCCACATTGTATTTTCGAGCAATCCGGTCAAACGCATATGTATCACCGTTAAGCGGCATCACATCTGTATTTACTCTATGATTCATCAGTTTTTTCACCGATTGGCGTCCCTGCGGCGTCAAAGCTGCATGGCGTGTTTTCCGAATTTTTCGCCCCGTTGCTGCTAAAGCCTTGGCAAGTGTCCGAGCCGTTAGCTTACTGGCAGTCAATGTTATAGCAATCGTCCGGCGTTCTATATCCTCCTGCATGATTTACCTCCTTTTACAACTTCGGGTCAAATTGCCCCGAAGTATTTTATCGCTCTGCATGAGGCTGTTTCTTTGCAGAAACATGTTTTGTTTGCGCAATTTTTTGATTGTATTGCCGGATCGTTTTCACAACAGAAGGCTTTTTCTTCTCTGTCTGTTCCAACCGTTCAAGTCGTTGTACAACCGAAGCGGCTCCTTTTTCAATAAAACGAAAATTGGCGCGTATAGCACGGAATGGGACTGCAAACGCCTTTGAAACTTTCCCCGGCTGTTTAGCCTCCTGTACACTGCTTTTACCGGATAATGCTCGCCCCGCATTTTTGATACGCCGCCCAACCTCATGGTATTTTATAC
>JAAVYP010000083.1 GCA_022791195.1 Clostridiales bacterium
AAATTTGCGAAAAATATTGCAAAGCATATCTGTCGGGAAAGGGAGAAACAACCGATTTCAACCACTGGGGAGCTGATTGAAATCATCAAAGCTTCTATTCCGGCGAAAATGCGGGCAGTAGGCGGCCATCCGGCCAAGAGAACTTTTCAGGCAATCCGAATTGAAGTGAATCGGGAGCTAGAAGTTTTGGAAAAGTCATTGGATAGCATGATTGAATTTTTGGGTGATAGTGGGCGGCTTTGCATTATTACCTTCCACTCATTGGAGGATCGCATCGTAAAAAACATTTTCAAGAGGAATGAACATCCGTGTACTTGTCCGCCGGAATTTCCGGTGTGTGTATGCGGGAAAAAGCCCAAAGGATTTGTAGTGACCAGAAAGCCCATAGTGCCAACAGAAGAAGAAATCATGGCCAATAAGCGCTCGAAGAGTTCAAAGTTGAGGGTCTTTGAACGAAAAAGGGAGTAACTGGTGAACGGGAGATTTTTTTATGGCTAGAACAGCGAGAAGGGTAAATTCACGTTCGGAAAATAGCAAAATACGAGGTTATGAAGACGGTAATGCAGTAAGGCAGATCTATGCGGTTCCGGAACAGGAATACGAGAGACGCCGTTCGTCAAAGCCACAGGTTAGCACGCGGGTGAGAAGAAACCGCGCGCGTGCCAGAAGTATGAGTGTGGGATACGTCATGTTTTTGGCGGTTGTTTGTGTGGCTACATTGCTTTTATGTGTTAACTATCTGCAGATGAAGGCGACGCTCACGACGCAGAATGAGACGATCGCGTCTATGGAAAGCCAGCTGAGCAGATTGAGAGCAGATAATGATGCCTATTACAATCAGGCGATGGCTTCTGTGACATTGGAGGATGTAAAGAACGCCGCCTTGAATCGTTTGGGTATGCATTATGCGACCGCATCTCAAATACGATATTACGATACGACGGAAAATAGTTATGTGAGACAATATCAAGATGTACCGGATATGAAGTAGGTGAACTTGTGAGAAATAACAAGGAAAAAAGACGCCAGGCGAAAATGCGCGGGCGAAAAATAAGCGGCAAAATGAGTAAAAAGCTGGTAGGACTGTTTATCGCAGTCATACTGGCTTTAGTCGGTTTAACCGCCCGCATTACTTATATCAATGCGACAAGCGGTGAACAGTATAAAAGAATCGTGCTGAGTCAGACACAGCAGCAATATGAAAGCCGTATCATTCCTTTCCAAAGGGGAGATATCCTGGACCGGAATGGAACGATTCTGGCGACCAGTGAAAAGGTTTATAATGTGATTTTAGATTGCAAAGTAGTCAATGACGTCAGCAAAAATAAAGAGGGGCAAGATGTCCAGCGGTATCTGGAGCCGACGGTAAAAGCGCTGGTGAATGTTCTGAATCTGGATGAGAGGGATATCCGGAAGCGTTTGGAAGACGAAAAAACCAGAAATAGCCAATATCAGGTGTTGCAGTCCTCTCTTTCAATTACGGATAAAAAGAAATTCGAGGCCTATTTAGC
>JAAVYP010000023.1 GCA_022791195.1 Clostridiales bacterium
AGAGCAGTTGGTAGCTCGTCGGGCTCATAACCCGGAGGTCGCAGGTTCAAGTCCTGTCTCCGCAACCAAATTGTGTGGCCAATTTAGATGCCATCCCTAAAAGCCCGGTAACCATAATGGTTTCTGGGTTTTTTCGTGCCTAAGAATACAATGAAAATAAATAGATACCTCAAAAAACAGATGACTGGGCGCTTGAACTATAAGAGTTGCGTTTCACTATATTTTATGATATATTATTCTCGTCAATATTTATTGATCGCTGTTTGGCAGAAAAAGATAGACAAGGAGAAAGATGATGAAATATTGCGTTGAAGATCAATTAGAGTTGTTTGAATTTCATGATTCTGTATTTTCGCTTGAAAGCTTTGACAGAAAAGATCTTATTGTTTCTGTCAAGCATTTGAATATACATGAAGATGCAAAAGAAAATTCGCATGATTGTGATATGGAAATCACCTCGGCAACAATTTCTTTCCAAAATATTCATATCCTCTCTCTTGAGCCTATGAGGGCATATCAATTAGATGCTAACGGAAATTGGTACACTGATGAACCGCAAATCATTTTTACTGGCAAAGACGCTGAAGAAAAATTTATAAATGAACTTGAGAACGGATTTTCTATCAACTATATTGATATTCGTCATCTTGGCGAGCATACAACGATTGAGATAGGTACAAACTCGCCAAAATATTTTATTGCAATATTTTCATTTTCCAATGTTAGTGTTGAGTGGGATGCGTATTGCAAAAAAGCGTGGTATACATTACATAAGTGCTATCGATACGAGATCACATTATTAACTCCGCACGGCGAGCAAAAAATACCTCTGCATGTTTCATGCAATCAAGAGGATGAGACTCATCCTGCCATTAGTCTTTGTACCAAATACAAAGATCAGGAAATACAGGTATATGGAAAGGATTATTTATGGATAGATGCTTGGGCAGACTTGCAAAAACATTTGCCCGAGGGTGTGATTCTGAAATGTTGCCTGACCTGCCGTCACGGTAATATGTGTCCATTCGGGAACAAACCCGGCGAAGTTTTCTGTACTAAAGGAATCGAGATCATGACAAAAAACGATATGTGTGATTGGTTCGATTACACGAAAAATGGCACAGAGATAGAGAAACGTTCCCGCCGTTATGCCGACACCTGTGAAGATTATAAACATCAAAGCTGGGATTTTTATACTTACAACGATTATTTATATGAACTGAATAAATAAGCCTAAATTGGCTACATTTTGTTATCAAACATTTTGAAGCATAAGGCTTTCGTTTTTTGTTTCTTTTCCCATCTTTTTATCTGTTTATCGTAGAAGATGGAACAAGTATCTTCTGTTGGACACTTGACGGCACACTCGATGCTATTCGGAGGAGTGACTGTAAACAGTTCTGCTGCTTTGCTTTTTATGGTATACAAGTAAATATTGTTTTCTTTTCAAATATAAATTTAAATTTCCTATAAAAATACCTAATCATATTTGACAGAAGTTTCATCACATGATATAATAGCTTTCAAATAGAGCAATCTGTCACAAAAAAATAAACTGTTGTTTTGACTGGTAGTCGGGCAACAGTTTATTTTTTCTATTAGCCGTGCTTATTTCTTTTAAAAAACGATATAAGATAATGATATATTCAGCGGGCAATTGCGAAACAAGCGATGCGCTGTCATTGCGGCGATAATCAAATGTGATTTTGTCACGGTTATTTTTTCTTTTTGTGGTATCATAAGAATACGAATAGAAAAGGAGACATCAAAAATGCCGTTTCATTTATTCAGTAGAACTGACATTAACAAGGGGATCGCAGAATGGAAACAAACCGAAAATGCGATTCTGCTCGACGTGAGGACAAGAGAAGAATACAAGGACGGTCATGTTCCTCAGAGTATTCATATAGATGTGAACGAAATTGATAAAGCGAGGGATATCATTCAAGATAAAAATGTGCAGCTTTTTGTGTATTGTTATAGCGGCGCAAGGAGCGCACGCGCTGTCAGTGCACTGCAAGGCATGGGATATCACTATGTCAAAAATATCGGTGGTATCAGTGCTTACAGAGGAAGAACAGTGAAGGGAGTATGAGGGATGAAAGTGATTATTATAGGCGGTGTTGCAGGCGGCGCCTCTGCGGCGGCCCGGCTCAGACGTCTTGACGAGCAAGCGGAAATTACCATCTATGAAAAAAGCGGATATATTTCCTATGCGAACTGCGGTTTACCGTATTATATCGGCGGCGTTATTACAGATAAAGAAGAACTGACTCTTCAAACGCCCGAAAGCTTTTACAGACGTTTTCGTATCAATGCTAAGATTCATCATGAGGTGATCGATATTGATGCAAAAAACAAAACGGTGACGGTGAAAGAACTCATCACGGGAGAAATCTTCAAAGATCATTATGATAAGCTTCTTCTTTCGCCCGGTGCCAAAGCGATAAAGTCTGCTATTCCCGGTATAGAGGGCCAAAACATTTTCACACTTCGTACGGTGGAAGATACGTTTCGCATTTATGATTTTGTAAAAGCTGAAAATGCAAAATCTGCTATCGTAATCGGCGGTGGTTTTATCGGACTTGAAGCAGCTGAAAATTTAGTGCATGCCGGACTGAAAGTAACCCTTGTCGAAGCCTTGCCCCAAGTGCTTTCTATTCTTGACAGTGATATGGTTTCACAGGTGCATGGACTTTTGCGCGAAAAGGGAATTGATCTTGTTTTAGGCAGCGGTGTTACGTCACTTGAAAATGGTACTTGCACGCTCGCGAACGGACAAAGGCTTTCGGCCGATCTCATTCTGCTTGCAATGGGCGTTACGCCCGACACAGCATTAGCGCAAAAGGCGGGATTGACATTGGGCGTCAAGGGCAGCATTGTCGTGAATGACCGGATGGAAACCTCTGATCCAGACATTTATGCTGTGGGCGATGCCATAGAGACCGAGCATTTTATTACGAAGGAAAAAGCGCTCATTTCGCTTGCGGGCCCGGCAAACAAGCAGGGAAGAATTGCGGCGGACAATATGGCGGGCGGCGACAGCCGTTATAAGGGAACACAGGGCACATCGGTCATTAAGCTCTTTACTATGACAGCCGCGGCAACCGGTATCAATGAACGGATTGCCGGCGCCGCAGGCATTGATTTTGACAAGGTGATTCTTTCACCCTCTTCCCATGCGGGATATTATCCTGGCGGCAAGGTGATGACCATCAAAGTGCTGTTTGAGAAAAGCACCGAAAAAATTCTTGGCGCACAAATCATCGGCTTCGACGGGGTTGACAAGCGGATTGACGTCATTGCCACCGCTATGCGCGCAGGAATAAAAGCAAGTGAGCTTGCAGAACTGGAGCTTGCCTATGCGCCGCCTTATTCTTCAGCGAAAGATCCTGTCAATATGGCGGGATTCATGATCGAAAATATAGTGACCGGCAGGGTAAAACAGTTTTACTATGAAGAGATAGAAAAGCTGCCGCGGGATGGCAGTGTATATTTGCTGGATGCACGCACACCACGCGAATATGCGAACGGCCACGTCGAGGGCTTTGTGAATATTCCCATCGATGAGATTCGCGAAAGGATTGCAGAAATTCCCAAAGGCAAATCTGTTTATGTGATGTGTCAAAGCGGACTTCGCAGTTATATTGCCACACGGATTCTCACACAGTATGGCTGGGACGCTTATAATTTCGCAGGCGGGTACCGCTTTTATTCCATGGCGGAAAAGGAAAGGCTTACTGCTGAAAATTCTTTCCCCTGCGGCATGGATAAGTAAAGAAAGGATATTAAATATGGCTATAATTAAGATTGATAAAAATAACTTTGAAAATG
The DNA here is from genome assembly GCA_022791195.1 of Clostridiales bacterium. GTDB lineage: Bacteria > Bacillota > Clostridia > Oscillospirales > CAG-272 > CAKSEI01. The sequence continues at coordinate 3,835 of JAAVYP010000023.1, forward strand.
AGGCGCTGAAGAGCGACAAAACCATGCTTCTCGATTTTTATGCCGATTGGTGCGGGCCCTGCCGTATGGTGGGTCCGATTGTGGAAGAAATTGCAGAGGAACACCCGGAATACAAGGTTGGCAAAGTCAATGTAGACGAACAGCCGGAGCTTGCCTCCGCCTTCTCGGTTATGAGTATTCCGGCGCTTTTTGTGATAAAAGACGGAAAAATTGTCAATCAGGCATTGGGCGCCATGACGAAAGAGAAAATTCTTGCTATGATGAGACAAGAATAAAAAAGGCCGTAGGAGAAAAAATCCTACGGCTTTTTTTATTTTGCCAGTTCGCACAAACGACTGCTGTTTGTAATTTCGATTGTGCCGCGGGCCAGGTGCACAAGGCCTTCCTCGCTGAAATATTTCAGCATTCTTGTTACCACTTCACGGGCTGTCCCGAGATGTGCTGCGATCTGTTCATGGGTAATGTTCAGCCGCTCGCTTTCCTCAAAATTACTTTCTTCCAGTAAAAAGCCTGCGAGGCGTTTATCAAAGCTTTTCCATATTATTTGCTCGATAAGCCAGATCACCTCGGTAAACCGCATGCCCATGATTTCGTTGGTGTAGTTTGCGATCGCAACGGATTTTTCCATAAGCGACTGATAGATTGAGGCCGGTATCACCCAAACTTCGCTATCTTTTTCTGCAGAAACGGTTATGTCAAACTGAATGCTCCGCATTATGCAGGAGGCAGTAAACAGGCAGATATCTCTTTCGGCCAGCCGATAAACGGTGATTTCCTTTCCGTTCTCGTTCGCTATATAAGCACGAAGTTGTCCGCTTTTTACAAGTAAAAGCCCTGTGCAGTCACTGTCGGCGCTGTGAATGACTGTGCCCTTTTTGATTTTTCGTAATACGGCATTTGAAAGCAGGGAGGACTGTATGTCACGGCTCAGCTGATTCCATATAGGAAAATATTCATGCAAATCCATATAGGCTCTTCTCTCATTCATAACATGTTTTTAGTAGTATAGCACATTTCTCTCGCAAAGCAAAGTGCATCTCTATAAACAAAAGTACACAATGGCTGACTTTCTGTTATTGGTGATTAACTTGCATTTTGACAGGAGCTTCTTTTAACATCATCGAATCAACGCTCGGACATATGCTCAATAATCGTTTCTAAGTTTTCATAGGAAGAGGTTGAAATCTGATAATAGTTTCCGTCATAGATAAATTCACCTTGGTATATATCATCGTAATGAGAATAAACGACAAGATAGTTGCCGATTGTTCGCAGCATATCCGGGTTTTGGTTCAATTCAAATGTACTGGGTGCGTCTATAAACAGGTGATGTTCAAATTCTTCATCGGAAATAGCAAGCGTTACCATTGTTTCTTGATAGGCGCCGTATTCTGATACCAAGATACGCGTAATACGATAATCTTCCGGCAGATCATAGGGAAGAAGCAAATGGCTTGTGTCTTCCTTTTCCAAATAATCCGACAGAGAGCTGTATTCTTTAAAATCTGATGTAATAATGAATTCGTTTTTGCCGTCTGTATACCATGTTTTTTCTTTCAGCTTCATGAAAGCCTCTTTAGTCATATCAATAAGATTATAACCGAAAGTATGGGCACCGACGGTAATGGCGAGCAAGGACAGAAGCGCAGCGATAGGAATGATCCATCTTAATCGAATCGATTTTTTGGCGCTTTTCGTCTTTTTGTTGTTCATTCGATCCACATAGTCGTTGTTTATATCATTCGTGCACTCTTCTAATGACCGGATATCAATTCCTTTCAGCGATAAAACCGTATCAATTCCTTCTTCAATCAAATCAAAATCTCTTTGCTCATAGGGCAAAGATTCTTCACTTTGGATTATATTTTCAATCGCTTTTATCAGTTCATCGTCATTTGATATCGGGGCACTTTTCTCATATTGTAAGAGCTTTTGTTCTAATTTTGAGTTCATACAAAGCACCTTCCTTTATTCCGCATTGATTTGCGGAGGTTACAAAAATTAATTGAAAATATTTTTAATGATATCCCTTATGATCATATCGATTTTTGTGATTCGTAATCGTAAAGTTGAATAGGGCATGCCAACGATCTGGGCTATTTCGGTAAGCGTTTTCTTCTCTACATATCGATAAACAAATATTTCTTGATAATGGGTGGGCAAGCATTGTTTTATCTTTTCGATATATATTTCCTCATCAAAATGAAGATCGTTAAAATAATCATCCATGTGATAGGCTGTATCTAATTTGTGATTTTCAATGGCTTCTTCTAATGACTCGTTATGTTTATAATATCGGTTAAACCGGGTCAAATTATGCTTAATGCAGTTGTCCGCTACTCTATATAAATACGCCTTGATATTTTTATTTACATCCAGGGTGTCCCATTTCGTATACAAGACGCAAAAGATATCATCTACCGTTTCCTGCGCCAAGGCCGTGTTATTCATGAGCCGATAAAAACAATATTTAAAAAGAGGCTTTTTGTATTGATTCACAATGTTCATATATTCATTGTTATTGACCATTCCAGACCTCCTGTAAATGCTAACAAGCATCATATCTATGCTTGTCGGCATTATATCATATTCTTCGATAAAACAAAAGTGTCTTTTGAGAAAAACATGTCGGTATTGCACTTTAGGATAGATTTTAAAAATAAATTTTAATAAAAATCCGCTATTTTCCAAAAAACGGTGCATTACTTATCATGAACGATGGTATAACAATCTGATTTTGACTGCTGGATCATACCGTTTTATACTTTTTTGACAAAGGGGTGAGACTGATGTAATCGTTTTATGCAATCCATATTGAGAAATAAAATTTAAACGAGGAGAAGACAACCTGTATACATACTTTTAGGTAAAGGAGATTATGATGAAAAAAACTGTTATTATGATAAGTGCGGTTCTGACCATTGCATGTGCGGTCACTCTTTTAGCATTTGCCGCGTCACCCAAGGAAAACGATTCTGCCACCGTCGCCACCGTCACAGAAGCCAAAGAACTGAAAGCCGTCTTTGTCGATCCGACCCAAATGAAAACATCGTTTGATGACACTTCATTTGTTGATGAAGCTGCACAGCAAGAGATGACTTATATCATTGGTAATGTCCCTGTTGCTTTAACCTATGAAAAAACAATTAACAGAGCGAATGGTATGAAGGAAAACGTCTATCTTGACAGTGAAGGCAATGGTTATTATTTTGGCCAGTCAGGCGAGCTTCTTGAAAGCAAAATGAGCGATGACAATTTAAGCAAAGCCAATGATGCTTATGTCGGCGATAAAGCAAAACCGGCAACCATGACCCAAGACGAGGCTCTTGCTTATGCCGAAAAAGCGGCAAGAGAGCGTTTCGGCAGCAGGTTCGACTTGGTTGAGTTTGACTCAGTTCACCAAGATTCGATGGATCATAGCTACTCTGTTTATTATTATCAGAAGCTCGGCGAAGACAAATATATTCAAGGTGTTTTGTATTATGCAAATGTTTTGCAGGACGGAAGCCTGTATACTTGCTCCATGGGCAACTATGATGATTTAGCCGGCTTCGACGAATCTTTATTAGACGGGGTTACAGAAGCAACCATCCGTGCTTCTGTTGAAAAAGAGCTGAAAAACAAATATGGCGATGTCATTGATTATCAGATCAATGAGCCGCGATTGTTCTATGACAACGGTAATTACTATGTTGGCCTCGGCGTATCAGCCACCATCATGGACGAAGAGATCGGACGGGCAGTTCCTGTTGGCGAGCGGCTTCGTTATGACCTGCCGGCGGCGTAACAACCAACGATTTTTTTGAATGAAACGGCCATTTGCTTTATGGCTGTCCCGTTTATTTGATGACGGATAGAAAATAATCTAAATCTATGTTATAATAAAACCGTCCTAACGGTTTGTTCTTAGAAAAAGTGTCTTGTTGCCCGTTAGGGACAACAAGACACTTTTTTGGTTAGCATAGATTCGTCTTCTATGATGTAATAAAGGCGGGTTGGCACCAGCCTTTATTAGAAAGTTTACCTTTTCACTTTAACAAGTGAAATTCCGGCTGTGCCGGAACCGTTAAACTTTCAGAGGTGTTAGATTTTTTATGCTATAATAAATGTTTGATCAATATTTATGATGACAGAGGAAAAGAAAGTGAGCTTTTTTGAAAAATCAATTTTATGGATCAAAGAATCAGTGGAAAAAGAAGTGACGCCTTCTGTCGCTTTGGCCATCGGAGTCAAAGATCAACTGTTGGTTAAACAGACTTTTGGCTTTACATCGGTCACGGCGGAGCGTTCGGCGGTGAATCCCCTGACTTTATATGACATGGCATCGGTTTCTAAAATGATGTCGACATCTATGTCAGCGTTTCGCATGCTGGCATCCGGACAGATCAATTTGCAGGTGCCCATTTCACATTATTTAGGACAGAGTGTTCCGAAAGATAAGCAAGATATTACCATACAGCATCTGATGACGCATACAAGCGGGCTGCCGCCTTATGTTATGCTTTGCGACAAAATTGACGATGCCAAGGCGGCGCTGCCATACGTATTGTCGATTCCTTTACAATGCAAACCAGGAACAAAGACCATATATAGCTGCATGGGTTTTATTCTTTTGGGCATGGTGTTAGAGGCGGCCGCTCATCAGTCGCTTGATATAATTGCGCGCGAGCAGGTCTTTGCGCCATTATCGATGACGCACACCGGATATTGTCCGTTACAATCCAATCAAACGGATAAGAGCAACATTGCTTTTACCGAACAGCGGGAAGGCAAATGGCTGATAGGCGAAGTGCACGATGAAAACGCAAGCTTTTTAGGCGGCGTTTCCGGAAATGCCGGTGTGTTTTCAAATTTAGATGATTGCATTCGCTTTGCGAGCATGCTGGCCCAACTTGGCGTCATTGACGGAAAAACGTATTTGCCGCAGGAGCTGTTGATTTCGGCACTGCATACAGTGCCTGCCGAAAAAGGATTGCATTATGCGCTGGGCTTCAAGGTAAACACAGCGGACCGTTTCGATGGGGGACTTTTTCCGAACACCGGTTTTGGTCACTTTGGTTTCACCGGAACCGAGATTGTGGCAGATGCAGCCAGCGGCCTTTATGTGGTTTTATTGCAAAACCGGGTGCATCCAACCAGAGATAATACGCAGGCGCTCCAAATGCGTCAAACGTTGAACACATTAGCAGCGATTGATTTTGCAGAATATCAGAAAAGCCAATAGACAGACGCGATCGAGTCTGGTGTCTTTGTTCGGCTGTCGAACAGACTTTTGTCATGTTAACAATGGTGATGTTGTTAACATGGCGGCTCATAGACGCTTTGTCTGCTAATTGGCTTTTTTTATATTTTATGTAGGCGCTAACTAATAGCAATATCCAAACGGCTGAGCTTTTCAAACAGAATATCATCTTCTGTGGGTGCATCGGCCATAGCTTCAATTTGGCGCCGAAGATCCTGCATGGTGGCATCGGTTTGGTGAATCACGTCTGCGCAGTGCTTGAGTTTGTCGGCAATATCCTGTTGGTCGGGGACGTCCTGCTTGTATTTCAGCTGATGCTCTAAACTGGCCCAAAAGTCCATGGCGATGGTGCGTATTTGCACCTCAACCTCCATATTTCGTTTTTGATCAGAAAAGAACACTGGTACGCTGACAATTAAATGAAGGCTGCGGTATCCGTTGGCTTTGGGGCACAGAATGTAGTCTTTTTTAGCAATCAGGGTAATGTCGTCTTGTCCAATCAAGGCGTCGGCCAGCGTATAGATATCATCGATATAAGAGCAGACAACACGAATGCCGGCTACATCGTGAATATGCTGACGAATGCCTTCTAATGAAAAGGGGGCGTTTTTCTTAGTTAACTTTTCAGCAATGCTGGAAGTCTTTTTCAGTCTGGTGGTGATAGAATTGATAGGGTTCCGTTGATGACGAGCCTTGAATTCTGTGTTCAGTACGTCAAATTTTGTGTTGATTTCTTTCATGGCACAGGCGTACATCATCATGAGCTCTTTATAATCGACTATGGTTTCCATAAACTGTTTCGTTTTGTCATAAAAGCGACTGTCCGCTGCGCTCGCCGGCGTGATTAACTCGCCGGCATGTGCGGTGCTGATAGCACTTTGAATCCACTGATCAATTTGTGTTGTATCAATCATATTAAATTGTTTATCGTTCAATATACAATTCTCCTTAATTAAATCCATTTACTTTTTATACGTTTTTTCACTTCGGCTTCTTGCTGCTTGGAAGAGCAGAAAAACAAATAACCGAAGCAAGCGGAATGCTTGACCGGTATTCAAATAACACGGTGCGTCTCTTGTCATTTGGCGAAGCCGACTTAGTCGGTCTGCTTGGAAAAGCAGAAAGGCAAATGACTGAAGCAAGCGGAACGCTTGCTTCTATTATAAAGCATAGTTGTTTTTGAATTAATGAGATTTTATGAGCGAACTATAAAAATCTTCTAACGCCTTAAAGAGAAAAGAGAGTCAAAAAGTTTGGGCGCTGTTCATAATTAATAAAATATGGAAAGAAACGACTTTGCAAAGCGGTATTTATATGTCGGTTGGGAGACCAAACAGCGCTGTGGCGGCAAACAAAGTAATGAGTGTAAGGCATAGAATAACGCTGGTAACTTGCGCAAAAATGCTGATTGCCCGGAACTTTATTTCGCAGAGATGAGAGCCAATGAAAAAAAGAAACACACCGATTATATCAATCACAAGACTGGCGGTTGTATGCCACATACCGGGCAATAAGGCGCAAAGGGAAAGCGCCGCTGCCATAAAAAGCAAAAACGGAGCTAAAAAGAATATATGATTTTCAAAATAGTTGTGACGAAAGAAGAATCGGTCGGCCAGTATCCAAAGCATAAGCGGCCAAAAAAGAATCTTCAGATAATCAAAAGCGGCGGGCGCTGTAAGCGAAAATACAGAAAGAAGCATGCCGCCGAAAATACCATAGGCGTAATATAAAAGAATTCCGCTTGTAAGTACAGACAGAATCGAAAAAAGATAATATCGGATATTTCGCTCTAAAATCATAATGATCACCTGAGGTTATTGTATGCTGAAAACCATTATTTATTAAAAAATTGGTAAAGTATTGACATTCGATATACAAAATGATAAAATCTTAGGCAAAGACATTGACGAGCAAGAAGTAGCAGAAATCTTTGCTTTCAGAGAGCCGCCGGTTGGTGAAAGGCGGTGCAGAGGGCTGTGAAATACATGCTAAGAGTCCCGTGATGCAAATTCACGGCGTATGAGCGCGTTAAGCTTTGGGCAGTTTTGCTGTTCGTGAGGCTCCGCTCGAAAGGCCGGGGTGAATTGAGGTGGTACCGCGCTTTCGCGCCCTCTGTTATTTGACAGGGGCGTTTTTTGTTTGCCCCATAAAAACTCACTTGGAGGTTTGGGTATGGCAACTACATCGATGTTTTTAACTTTATTGCTGCTTGTATGCTTTTTCGCTCTTATGATCGGCGTGGGCTTTTACAGCAGAAAGCATGCAAAAAGCGTGGACGGCTTTGTTTTGGGCGCCAGAAACGTAGGCCCTTGGCTGACTGCATTTGCGTTTGGTACGTCCTATTTTTCGGCGGTTATTTTTGTCGGCTATGCCGGGCAGTTTGGCTGGAATTTCGGCCTTGCATCTACTTGGATTGGCCTTGGCAATGCCTTTATCGGCTCGCTGCTGGCGTGGAACGTGCTGGGACGCAGGACCCGGGTGATGACCCAGCATTTATCATCGAACACTATGCCGGATTATTTTGGCAAGCGTTTTTGCTCAAATGGTATTAAAATTGCAGCGTCGGTCATTGTATTCGTGTTTTTGATTCCCTATACGGCCTCGCTGTATAATGGGCTGTCCAGCTTGTTTGGCATTGCTTTTGACATTCCGTATATCGCGATTATTTTAGTCATGGCGGCGCTGACGGCTGTTTATGTAATTTTCGGCGGTTATATGGCAACGGCCATTAACGATTTTATACAGGGAATTATCATGCTGGGCGGTATTGTGGCTGTTGTGGCTGCTGTTTTGGCGGATAACGGCGGGCTTTCCAAAGCGGTTGGCGCGTTGTCGCTACTGGAATCACCCTATGCGGAAACGGCAGGGCATGCAGGTGCTTTTACCTCGTTTTTCGGCACCCAGCCGCTGTATCTTTTGATTGTGATTATTTTGACATCACTCGGCACTTGGGGTCTGCCCCAGATGGTGGGTAAATTTTACTCAATTAAAAACGAGGATGCGATTAAGCGAGGCACGATTATTTCAACTATTTTTGCGATTGTCGTAGCGGGCGGCTGTTACTTTTTAGGCGGCTTTGGCCGGCTGTATGCTGATAAAATCACCAATGACCCCGGCACGTTTAAACAATTTGACAAGATTGTGCCCACCATGCTGTCCGGACTGCCGGATATTGTCATTGCCGTGGTGATTGTGCTGGTGCTTTCGGCTTCTATGTCGACTTTGTCGAGCTTGGTGCTTACCTCCAGCTCTACCTTGACGCTGGATGTTATCTTTGGCCGGAAAGAGCAGGTTTCAGAGAAGAAAAAGATTTTGGTTCTTCGTCTCTTTATTGTATTTTTCGTGGTTGTATCGGCGCTTTTGGCTATTTTAAAGGATACCTATAATTTTTCGATGATTGCGCAGATGATGGGCATTTCATGGGGCGCGTTGGCTGGAGCCTTTTTGGCACCTTTCCTGTATGGTTTGTATTATAAAAAGACGACGAAAGCGGCCGTCATTGTCTGCTTTATTTACGGCGTGGGCATCGAAGTGGTTCAGCTTTTGATTTCGTTGAATGTATTTTCTGTGTCAGGCCCTGTTTTGGGATTTGTCTTCCGCAATTCGCTTTATTCGGGGTCGATTGCCATGATAGGCGGACTTATTTTGGTGCCGCTGATTAGTCTGATAACGCCGAAATTAAATGCTAAAAAGGTGGACGAGATGTTCAGCTGCTATGAAGACACAGTCAATGTAAATGTCAAAAAATCATTAGGAAACGGATGATTTTTATATAAATATGGGCAAGAATTGTTAGAGGAGGAGATAAAATGAAAGAACCAACCTTTTATATTTGCAGACATTGCGGCAATTTGGCTGCCATGATTCAGGATGTCGGCGTTAAGATGCATTGCTGCGGTGAAAAAATGGAGGCGCTCATTCCGAACACGGTGGAGGCTGCGACAGAAAAACATATTCCGGTGGTGACACTTGATTCTAAGCAGGTGACCGTAACGGTAGGCAGTGTGCTTCATCCTATGCAGGAGGAGCACTCTATCCAATGGATTTACCTGCAAACAGAGCAGGGCATTCAGTGCAAAGAATTAAAACCGGGCGATGCACCCGAGGCTGTGTTTGCACTCACAGAGGGAGATTCTCCCATTGCTGCTTATGCATACTGCAATTTGCATGGCTTATGGAAAGCAGATATTGTTAAGTAAAATGAAGAAACAGATCAGAGCGTTATGGTACGCTCTGATTTGTTTTTTAGGATTGCTTTTTAGTGAGTTAAAAAGAACCAACACCGGCATTTTTCTTTTTCTGTGGCGGTTGCACATGGGCGGGGGATGTGGTAAAATAAGAACAGCAATATGATTCACAAAGAATGCTGAACGGTCTTATTACAGGTTATTTTTATTGCATATCATGTCGGACTGTAGATGGTTATAGGAAAGAAAAATGGAAAATCAGAAACTGAAAGAACGTTTCTTGAAAGTGAAACGGGCTTTATTTGAAAAAAAATACGAATTTTTAAATCGAGAGCAAAAACAAGCCGTATTTACCGTAAATGGACCGCTTTTGGTGCTGGCCGGTGCAGGCAGCGGAAAAACAACTGTGTTGGTGAACCGGGTGGCGGCGATTATTCAATATGGCAATGCGTATATGACTGACGATATTCCGAATGATTTATCGGAAGATACGGTCGCGTCTTTAGAGGGGATGCTCTCGCTGCCGGCTGAAGCGGTTGACAGCATTCTCGGGGGGTTCAAAAACGATCCCTGTCCGCCGTGGGCTGTTCTTACCTTTACCTTTACCAACAAAGCGGCCAATGAAATGAAAGAGCGGTTGGCTGCTGTGTTAGGCGAGGAAACGGCGAAGGAAATCTGGGCGGGTACGTTTCACTCGGTTTGCGTGCGCATTTTACGCCGCGATGGCCATTTGGTTGGCCACGAGCCCGGTTTTACCATTTATGATACCGACGATGTCAAGCGCTTGATTCGCGATTGCATGAAAACGCTGAATATCGATGAGAAAATTATGCAGCCAAAGGCCGCGATGAATCTCATCAGCAAAGCGAAAGAGAAGTTAATGCGTCCGGAGGATTATGAAGCCGAAGCGGGAAGTGACTATAAGTTACAACTAATTTCTAAAATCTATACCGAATACCAAAAGAACTTAGAAGACAACAACGCGCTGGATTTTGACGACATTATTATGAAAACGGTGGAGCTGCTGGAAAAAGAGACTGAAGTGCGTGAGTATTATCAGCGGCGGTTTAAATATGTGTGTGTCGATGAGTATCAGGACACCAACCATGCCCAATTCCGTTTGATTGCTCTTTTGTCGGCTTATCATCGCAATATTATGGTGGTGGGGGATGACGACCAAAGTATTTACGCATTCCGCGGCGCGACGATTGAAAATATACTGAACTTTGATAAAGTATTTTCAGACGCGGTCACCATTAAACTGGAACAAAATTACAGAAGCACGGGCAATATACTGGCGGCGGCTAATGCGGTGATTCAAAATAATCACGGCCGGCACGCTAAGGTTTTGTGGACGGAGAAGGGCGACGGTGAAAAAATCACGCTGCGAAAGCTGGATAATCAAAATGAAGAAGCGCGTTTTATTGTGGATCAGATTATGTGGCTCACCTATGACAAACGTGAACCGAAGGACATTGCGGTGCTTTATCGGGTAAACGCACAGGCGCAGGCCCTTGAGGCCGCATTTGCCCGAAGCGGATTGCCCTATAAGGTGTTGGGCGGCACGCGGTTCTATGACCGCAAAGAAATTAAAGACATCATGGCGTATCTTTGCTTAGTGAACAATACAAACGATAATCTGCGTCTCAAACGGGTTGTGAATGTGCCCAAGCGGGGCATTGGCAATGCGACGCTTGACGCAGTGGAACAACTGGCGGCGTATGAGGGCACAAGCATGTTCTCAATCATGGAAAACGCGGCGCAGTACACGGCGCTTGCAAAATCGGCGGCGAAATTAAAGGCGTTTGCCGATTTGATACGCAAGCTTATATATATTAAAGAAGAAAATTCGCTGCCCGTGTTGTTTCAGCAGGTGATCGAGCTAAGCGGCTACCGCGCCATGCTGGAAGCTGGCGGCGAAGCGGAGCGGGATCGGCTTGAAAATGCGGAGGAATTGATTTCCAGTGCGGTTGAGTATGATATGGAAAACGAAGAGGCTTCTCTTTCTGGCTTTTTGGAGGATGTTGCCCTGATTTCTGACACTGATCAATACGACCAAGAGGGAAATGCTGTGGTTTTGATGACGATTCACTCGGCCAAGGGATTGGAGTTTCCGGTTGTCTTTTTGCCCGGTTTGGAGGACGGTGTATTCCCCGGGTTCCGTTCACAGGGCAGCACGGCTGAAATGGAGGAAGAACGCCGGCTTGCCTATGTGGCGATTACAAGAGCCAAGGAGAATTTGTATATTACGCACACAAAATCGCGGCTTTTGTATGGATCCACCTCTTATAATCCTTTGTCCTGCTTTATTAAAGAAATTCCTGATCAGTATTTAGATCAAGAGCGTGAACCGGAACGGGAACAGCCATCAGCCATTGGCTTTAAAGAAATGACGCGGGCGGCTGAAACGTCCTATAAGCCTAAAGCGTCCGCAGCGCGTCTTGCGAGCGGTGACCGGGTGGCGCATATGACGTTCGGCGAAGGTACGGTTCTTTCTGTCAAGGATATGGGCGGCGATATGTTATATGAAGTGGCATTTGATACGGCCGGGACCAAAAAGATGATGGGCTCTTATGCAAAACTGAAAAAGGTGCTGTAAATTTTACAGCGCCTTTTTGCGTTGATCGGGATCGAAATGTCCCGTGTGCAAGCACTTTAAAAAATCAGAAAAAATAATAAGTAATTTTGTTGTTTTGTTCGACTAATGAATAAAGACACTTTGAAGAGGACAGTGCAAGGATTGGATATCATTGCTGCGCAGTCTTCGCATTTGATAAGAAAGGAATGATCGTAATATGGATAACGGTGAAAGTAGCTACCGCCGTTACCTGGATGGAGATGAAGCCGCCTTTGAAGAAATTGTCAAGGCTTATTATGAGCACTTGGTGTTTTTTATCTTTCGTTATGTGCAGGATCTTGAAGAAGCGAAAGATCTGGCCGTTGACTGTTTTGCCGAACTGATTGCACATCCCGGCCGTTTCCGTTTCCAAACGGGACTCAAAACCTATTTGTTTTCCATTGGCCGCCATAAGGCGATCGACTGTCTCAAACATCGTGGCAGGGTGACGATAACCGAACTTTCGGAAATGGAGAATAGGGAGGATTATTTTTCCATTGAAGCAGTGGTGCTGGCAGATGAACGAAAACGCGCGCTGAATGAGGCGGTGGCTGGTTTGCCGGAACCTATGCAGCAGGCTGTGCACTTGGTGTATTTTGAAGACCTCTCTTGTGCTGACGCGGCAAGGATTATGCGAAAAAGCCGGAAACAGGTGTATAATTTGCTGTGCAGAGCCAAGGCGGCTCTTCGCTCTATCCTTGAAGGGAAGGGGGCGTTGTTTGATGATTGATTATCATAAAATTGCTTTAGAGGCTCGTGTTCGGGCCGATGAAATCAAGAAGAACGAGAAGAAAAAGAAAGGGCAGGCATGGCTTTCGGGTGTTTCATTGGCTTTGTGCTTGTTTATCGTATCTGCCTTTTTGCTGCCCGGACGGCTTTCTGACTGGAACAAGGGTATGCGTCTTGGACAAACGGATAACAGTTTATCGTCTGCCGATGATGGAGAGAAAAAAGACATTAATTTGAACGAGCCGGAACATCTTCGCGATGTGGTATCGCTTTTTTTGAAAGAGGCGGAAAGAACCGTTACCGACGGGTGTGATGGTGATATAGATTTGGGCGAGGACGCTGTTCAGTATCATGTAAAGGCGGCTGAAGAAGATGCAGACCGCGATGCGGCTCGATATACGATCTTGCTTGAGCATTCGGGTGGCGAAAACGAAGAATTTGCTATATATTTTGACGAAAATACTTTGTATGTCAATGGCTATCCGCAGTCGTTGACGGAACAAGAAGTGCAAAAGGTAAAAATTTGGATAACTGATTTGTGGGAGGACGAAAATGAAAACTAAAAAGCTTGTTTTGTGTTTGTGCGTGCTTTTGGCGCTGGTGTTGATTGCGGGGCTTTCTGCATTGGTTGTGCTATCCGCAAGAGGGAGCCGTGAAGATGGCACTGACCGGCCTGATGTTGATGTTGTTGAGGGTTCCTATACAGCACGGCCCTTGCTGCTGAGCACAGGCGAAGTGTATTATATTCATGGAGACAAATGTTTAGGAGAATTTAAAGACGAAAGTGCAGAAAAAACAAAAGAAATTTCTCTTGACGGAACGACCGTTTCGCTAACTTACTCTACAAGCCGGATTCAGAACAGCGGAAAAACGGAGCATAAATATCTGGATGAACAAGAAAATCTGTATGCCTTTAATGAACAGGGAGATCTTTCCCAATTTGTGCTCGCCAACGAAAACAACCCTAATTTACTGCTGAGTCCGCAATTTGATTGTGTGACGATTGACGAGCAAACGGCGGTCAAGGTGGCACAAAGAGCGGCCGGAATGTTGTTCGGGGATCGGCTTGATTTGAACTTGGATGACGAAATCGATATTAGTGCACTTGATAACAGCTATATAATTACAGGATATGAACGATTAGGTGAAGGAGGCTGGCTAAAAGGAAAGTGTTGCCGTGCGGTTGTTTCGAGTAATGGAATGCTTCTTGAATGCGATATGTCAAGCTATGACGACCTGAGCGACGCACCCTCTTCGCTGTTGTTTGATGGAATTTCGGTGCAGGCGCTCAAAGAGGCGATGAAGGCGCGGGAACGCGCATTATATAGCGAGATAGAGTACGGCAAAATTATTGGCTATGAATTTGACAGAGAATATATATTAGAGAACATGCATGGCACTTATTATATCCGTACGGGCTGTTGCACGTTAACAGAAGATCCGGACGGTGAAGTCATGCGGATTGGGTACCATCATTATTATTATGATATTGTTTCTGCGGACGAGACGGGAAAAGCTGCCGATGGATATCAGGAAGAGAAAGACAAAAAGGGTATTTGTACTATTAAAATCAGTAAATATGATGGGCGCCAGATGGAATATGAATTTGCCGGCGATGATGCGGCTGCACTGACGGAACTTCTTTCGGGTTTAAAATATGATGGCCCTGTATGTTACTGTGAAGCTGAATTTACAGTTGTAAGTGAGTCGGGCGAAGCTTATGGTGTGAATATAAGAGAGAAATATGCACGCCATAATGTACACGATAATTATGGGCAAACCGATTTAACAGAGAAAGATATTGAAATGATTACAGAGATTTTTGAAAGACGGTGTAAGGGAGAAAATATCCTTGATATTCAAGGCTTTAGCCTATGACGGCATACAACAAAAAAAGATAAAATCACCCAAAAAATCTAAAAAATAAAAAAAATCCAAAAAAGGTGTTGACAAAAGGGAAGAGAGGTGATATAATAACAAAGCTGTCCCCGAGAGGGACGGAAGTGGTCATTGAAAATTGAACAACAAAGAGTATGAGTACAAAGTACGAAAGACAAGAACAAATACTCGTTAATTTTTTTGAGAAACTCAAAAACACAGTAATAAAGCTAG
>JAAVYP010000024.1 GCA_022791195.1 Clostridiales bacterium
TTATCAACCGCAAGGATTGGTATTGTTGCAGGGGCCTCAACACCCTACAGCATAATTAAGGAGGTAGAAACCAGCATGACTGAAAAAGCAGTAAACATGGAAGAAGCACAGAACGAAAGTTTCGCAGAATTACTTGAACAATCTCTAAAAACATTACATACAGGAGAAATCGTTAAGGGTATCATTACATCGATGTCGGCCAACGAAGTTTTTGTTGATCTTGGAACAAAAACAACAGGGGTAATCGCATCTGATGAATTTTCGGACGATACATCCTATCGTGTAGAAGATCATTTCAACATTGGTGATGAGATTGAAGCAATTGTCATCAAAGTGAATGATATGGATGGGGTTGCTACCCTTTCCAGAAAACGCATTGAACGCAACAATAACTGGTCCATTATTGTAGACGCTTACAAAGACGGTACTATTTTAGAAGGCAAAATTACTGATGTGGTCAAAGGCGGTTTAATTATCGTTCTGCACTCTGTCAGAGTCTTTATCCCTGCTACCCACTCGGGCGTACCGAAAGACGGTGACCTGAACACGTTAAAAGGGACCACTCAACAGGTTAAAATCATTGATTTAGATGAAAGCCGCAACCGCGCGATTGCCTCGATTCGTGTTGTTTTAAGAGAACAGAGAAAAGCAGCTGAAGAAGAATTCTGGGCCAATATCGAAGAAGGCAAGCGATACACCGGTACCGTAAAAAGCCTCAAAAACTATGGTGCGTTCATCGACCTCGGCGGCGTTAACGGCATGGTTCACATTACTGAACTTTCCTGGACACGGATTAAACATCCTTCCGAGGTATTAAAAGAAGGCCAGCAAGTTGAAGTCTTTGTAAAAAGCTTTGATAAAGAAGAAGGCAAGATTTCTCTTGGCTATAAAGCAGATGAGGATGATCCTTGGCTTAAATTTACCAGCCAATACGACGTTAACGACGTAGCAACAGTAAAAATCCTGAGCCTGCTTCCTTTCGGCGCTTTTGCAGAGATTTTACCCGGTGTTGACGGCTTAATTCATATTTCGCAAATTGCTAACCGCAAAATTGCAAGACCGGCGGAAGTTTTGGAAATTGGTCAAGAAGTAGACGCTAAAATCATTGAGATTGATGACGAAAACAGAAAAATCAGTCTTTCAATCAAGGCTCTTCTTGATGATGATTACGCTGACGATTCATTCGACAACGACGAAGAGTAAAAAATTAAAAACAATGTGCAAAGACATATTGTAAATAATAAACTCATAAAAAAGCGAGAGACAATCGTCTCTCGCTTTTTGACACATTATTCTTGATAAAGAGCATACATAAACCGGCCCGCTAAAAGCGGAACAAAGTTAACTTAAGTTGTTATGTTGTCATTTCCCGGCAACATCGTTTTTATTTCATAGTAAAAAATTCCACTTCTTCGCCATCCGGACCATACACAAAAGCTACTGTAAAATCATGTTCTTCCGGTGTGGACATGATATGCACAGTTTTCGGTGCAGTTTTCGATACGGCGCCGTTTTTGATTGCCAGTTCATAGGCAGCAGCAACATCCTCTGTCTGCAACGCCACATGCATCCAATGCCCCTTTTCATACTTTTGGCTGTCCTCAAATATTTCTAAATAGCCGGCACCTGTATCAATCAGTACACATCGATTTGGCTTTTCACCCCAGCAGGCGAAAATAGGTAATTGTAAAGCACCAGAATAAAAAGCACAAGACTTTTCAAAATCTGCCGCTCCTAATGCGACATGCGCAATTCCCTTAATCATCTTTCTCTCCAAATTACAATAAAACGAAATGTCTAAAAGCAAACAGCGTGAAAGCACAACATATAAGGTTCTATTTATATATTTTCTACGCTGCTCTTTTCTCCATTATACGAAATTACGGTTAAAAACAAAAAGTTTCACATAGGCCATAAATTCTCTCACAACACCGGCAAAATCAAATTTCTGTGCACCGGCCAAATGCATATCAAGCCCAAATTGCTTTGCCAAAAAATCAATTCGAGCTGCATGATAGTTAGACGATACACCGATCAGCCGTCGGCCGGAAAGATCATGTTCATTCATAATAGCAAGACTATTGCGAATATTTTCAATGGTATCGGTAGCCCGCTCCTCGCTATAAATTCGGCTTTCAGCAATGCCCCGATCCACTAAATATTTTTTCATAGCCGCCGCTTCGGTATTTTCCTCATCGGCTCCCTGCCCTCCGCTCACAATAACATAAGCATTTTCATAGTGATTCATTAACTCTAATGTAACATCCAATCGACGCCGCAGCGCAACGCCCGGTTCTAAGCCATGTACCTTTGCACCAAACGTAATGACCACTAACTCTTCATCTTGCGGATACTGCGCGTATACCCCCTGCACACTTGAATCATAAGAAACAATAAAGACAGTGAATAATGAAAAAGCGATAACATAAAGCCACATACCCGCCGAATAAATCCATTTCAGCACACGATAGCCTTTACCAAACCATTTTTTTAGATAATTTCGCAACAGAAACGGCACAGCTACCAAAGCTACAACACCAAAGGTAATGACACTGGCCACGATAAACGAAGAATTAGTAATTAAAGAAATAAACCAATAATAAAAGTAACATATACAAATAAATGCACCGGCAAAACCGGTTAACCAACAGTAAACAATTGGGTGTATCTTTTTGTCTTTCATGTAAACCCCACAACGAATCATAAAAGATAAAAAAGAAAGACGAAACAGCCTTGGCAATATCACCTCGGCAAAATCGCCTTTCTTTTTATTCTTGTTAGAGCAAGCAATGCTCATTATTCATATTCTATGTGAAATATAACAATACGTTTCTCTTTTACATACCACGTTTCACGTAATGTGTATGGAGAATTTCGTGCGCCTTATGGCTGCCCGGTTCGCCAAAATACTCATCATAAATATGTTTAATCACACTATTTTCATGACTTTTACGAACTGAGAGGTTTTGATCAGCCTTATACAGAATAGAAGCTCTCTTCTGTTTCAAATCGACATTATTCCGAACAACAGCCGGCTGAATCGGCTGACCGCCGCCGTTAACACAGCCGCCCGGACATCCCATAATCTCAATAAAGTCATAGTTTGCTTCGCCTGCTTCCACTTTACGAAGCAGTTCCTTGGCGCTGGCTGTACCACTGGCAACTGCTACGCGAATGGTTGCATCGCCAAGCTTGTATTCGGCTGTTTTGAGTGCATCAGTTCCTCTGACATCCTCAAAATCAAGTTTCTCTAACTTCTCGCCGGTGATAACTTCGGCCGCTGTACGGAGTGCTGCTTCCATAACACCACCGGTAGCACCGAAAATAGCGCCTGCACCAGAGCCAAAGCCGAACGGTTCATCATAATCAGTATCGTCAAGATTTCTAAAATCGATACCCGCTTTTTGAATCATTCTTGCCAGCTCGCGCGTAGTAATGGCCACATCAACATCCGGTACGCCGGCGGCTGATTCGCCGTCTCTTTCTACCTCAAACTTTTTCGCTGTGCAAGGAATGGCAGAAACAAAGACAACATCTTCCGGATCAAGGCCATTTTTCTCACAGTAATATGTTTTATAGAGCGCACCAAACATCTGCTGCGGAGATTTGCATGATGAAAGATTTTCTGTCATCTCGGGGAAATAATGTTCGCAGAACTTAATCCATCCGGGCGAACAGGAAGTGATCAACGGCAGCTTGCCCCCGTTTTTGTATCGATCGAGGAATTCGGTTGCCTCCTCCATAATTGTCAGGTCGGCGGTAACATTCATATCATAAACGCCGTCAAAGCCAAGCGCTTTGAGCGCGCTCACCATTTTGCCCTCTACATCAGTACCAGGCTCATAACCGAAGCATTCGCCGATCGTTGCACGAATCGAAGGTGCTGTGCAAATCGCAACATGCTTGGTTGGATCGCTCAGCGCATCAAAGACTTCATCGGTCTGGTCTCTTTCATACAAAGCGCCCACTGGACAAACCACAACACACTGGCCGCAGTTAATACAGGTAGTATCGGCCAAAGCTGTTTCGTAAGCCGAACCGATATGGGTATCAAAACCTCTATCGTTAGTTCCGATAACGCCGATTTTCTGCAAGCCGTTGCAGGCAGCCACACACCGCCGGCAAAGAACGCATTTGCTGTTATCTCTAACAATCGACAAGGAAGAAGTATCAATCTCAGACTGTGTCTTCTCGCCGCTAAAATAAGACTCGTCCACACCATATTCGTTGCAAAGCTTTTGCAGCTCACAATTGGTAGAACGAATACAGGACAAACACTGTTTATTGTGGTTAGATAAAAGAAGCTGCAAATTCATTTTGCGTGATTCTACCACTTTAGGTGTATTTGTCTTGATCACCATGCCCTCGTTAACCGGATAAACGCAAGCTGTCACAAGACCTCTGGCACCTTCTACTTCAACCAAACACAGACGGCAAGCGCCAATTTCATTCAAATCTTTCAGATAGCAAAGAGTTGGAATATCGATCTTTGCGTATCTTGCCGCTTCTAAGACGGTTGATCCGGCAGGCACTGCATAGTCCTGACCGTTTATTTTTACATTAACCATATCCATCGTAGTTTCCCTTTCCTTACTTTCTTGAAATTGCACCAAACTTACATTTTTCCATACAAGCGCCGCATTTCAAACATTTATTCGGATCGATCTCATGCGGCTGTTTGACCGCGCCGGAAATCGCATCGGCCGGGCATACTCTCGCACAAAGCGTACAGCCCTTGCACTTATCTTTATCAATGGAATAGGAAAGAAGTTTTTTACATACGCCGGCCGGACATTTTTTATCCACAACATGCGCAATATATTCATCTCTAAACCGATTCAGCGTAGATAACACCGGGTTCGGCGCAGTCTGTCCCAAACCGCACAAAGAAGCGCTCTTGATATACTGACAAAGCTCTTCCAAACGGTCAAGGTCTTCTAACTCACCATTACCCTCAATAATTTTATCGAGAATCTCAAGCAGTCTCTTGGTACCAATACGGCAAGGTGTACATTTACCGCACGATTCATCAACCGTAAAGTCGAGGAAGAAGCGTGCAATATCTACCATACAGGTGTCCTCATCCATGACAATCAAGCCGCCTGATCCCATCATAGAACCGTTTGCAATCAAGTTTTCATAGTCAATCGGCGTATCAATTAAAGAAGCAGGAATACAACCGCCTGAAGGACCGCCGGTCTGCGCTGCTTTAAATTTCTTTCCGTTCGGAATGCCGCCGCCGATTTCTTCAATCACTTCGCGCAGTGTTGTACCCATAGGCACTTCCACCAAGCCGGTATGTGTAATTTTACCGCCAAGCGCGAATACCTTGGTACCCTTTGATGTCTCAGTACCCATAGAGGCAAACCAATCGGCCCCTTTTAAGATAATCTGTGCAACATTGGCATAGGTTTCTACATTATTCAAAATAGTCGGTCTGCCAAACAAACCTTTGACAGCCGGGAACGGCGGACGAGGTCTCGGTTCACCGCGGTTGCCCTCGATACTGGTCATCAAAGCCGTTTCTTCACCGCACACAAATGCGCCGGCACCAAGACGAATCTCCAAATCAAAGTTAAAGCCAGTGCCGAAAATATCTTTACCAAGCAAACCATATTCTCTGGCCTGATCAATAGCCACCTGCAAACGGTGAATGGCAATCGGATACTCTGCACGCACATAAACATAGCCTTGATCAGCGCCGATCGCATAACCGGCGATGGCCATAGCCTCAATCACAGCATGGGGATCTCCCTCTAACACAGAGCGATCCATGAACGCGCCCGGGTCACCCTCATCTGCGTTACAGCAAACATATTTCTGACCAGCCGGCTGTGCTGCTGCGAAAGCCCATTTACGTCCTGTCGGGAAACCGGCTCCGCCCCGGCCGCGAAGACCAGAAGCAGAAATTTCATCGATTACTTGCTGGGGGGTCATCTCGGTCAGCACCTTACCCAGTGCCTGATAGCCATCCATCGCAATGTATTCGTCAATCTCTTCCGGATTAATGACGCCACAGTTGCGAAGCGCCACTCTTTTTTGTTTTTTATAGAAAGTTGTATCAGCCAGAGAATGAACCTTCTTTTCATCCCCTTCTTTTTTCTCTACATAAATCAGACGTTCAACAGGACGTCCCTTTAACAAATGCTCCTCTACAATTTCAGGAACATCGGTATCCTTAACCATTGAATAAAATGTGCCGTCCGGATAAACGATCATAATCGGGCCAAGTGCGCAAAGACCGAAACAACCGGTAACCACCACTTTTATTTCATCGGCAAGACCTTTTTTAGCGAGTTCCGCCTCAAGAGCTTCTTTAATCGAAATGCTTCCGGAGGACGTACAGCCTGTTCCGCCGCAAATCAGTACATGTGAACGAATCATTGTCTTTTATCCTCCTAATTTATTTTTGAGCCATATCAATGGTATATTCCGACACCACTTTGCCGTTTTTGATATGCTCTTCCATCACTTTTTTTACCTTTTCAGGACTCATCTTAACATAAGTTACTTTTTCCTTGCCTGCTTCAAATACTTCAACAACAGGCTCATACTGACAAATGCCGATACAGCCGGTTTGTGTCACCGTAACAGAATCCGAAAGGCCCGCACCAGCCACCTCTTCTACAAAAGCATTTAAGACAGGGCGCGCGCCAGCAGCAATACCACAAGTTGCCATACCAACAACCACACGAGTGCCGCCTTCTCCTTCCCGGATATTTACTTTATTCTGCATTTTATCGCGAATAGCAGCCAATTCAGCTAACGATTTCATATGAAAATTCCTCCCATTATTTTGAATTGCTCTAATAAATATTCCTTGATCCACAAAAGCACTTCCGGTTCGGTGAGTGATATACCGCCCAATATTTCTTTTACTTCACACGTTGAAAAAACAAACGAATGATCGCTGCACATAAAGCGAAAAATAAAATCAATATCCGGCGCAGCTGAAATCAATGTCGTAACCGTAGACGTCATATCGCCAATCGGTGTAAAATCAATACTTTGAGTATTAAACACCGCCCGTATGGCCGTCCCGCGGCCAAGCGCCGATTCGATATGCAATGTGCCCCCGGTTTGCTCACAGGCCAGCTTTAACAAAGGAAGCCCCAAACCAACTTTTCTTGTCGTTCTTGTCGTATAAAAAGGGTCGGTCACCCGCCGCAGCGTGTTTTCGTCCATTCCCTTTCCATCATCAATGACCGACATAATCAGCTTTCCATCATCAGAATAGTCTAAGACAACCTCGATTTTTTTTGCCCCGGCCGCAATAGAGTTGTATGTAACATCAAGAATATTTAAAGATAATTCTTTCATCGTAAATTTATTGATATTTTGCTAAAATATCATCTACATCATCTACGCTTAGTCTGCCATACACCGTTTCGTTAACAGTCAAAACCGGCGCCAAACCACATGCACCAATGCAGCGCGTTGCCTCCAGCGAATACTTTCCATCCGGTGATGTAGCACCTGACGCTACGCCCAGCTTCTCTGTAATGCGGTTAAGAATATCACCCGAACCTTTTACATAGCAAGCAGTGCCAAGACACACAGCAATGGAAATTTCGCCTTTCGGATTAAGCGAAAACTGCGAATAGAAAGATGCCACTCCATATACCTCAGCAAGAGGTTTATCCATGCCCTCTGAGATCATTTTCAAAACCTCCATGGGCAGATAACCATATACCTCCTGCGCCTGCTGCAAAACAGGCATCATGGCTCCTTCCACGCCGCGATACTTCTCAATAATCGCATGAAGCTGTTCTTCCTGCTCTTTGGTACCGCGAAACTGGACCGTAGTCAGTTTCTTTTTCATGTGTTTTACCTCCAAAAGATTTTCTTATATTAATCTTATATTAATTAGATAATATACAAAATAATTGGGACCGAATTGCTTCTTCACACTGACCTTCTGCATCAAACGTCAGTATATGATTCGGTTCATTGATGCTTCCTAAATCATGTGCATCCGAAGAGCACAAAATTCTGCAATTTTTAATTCCCTCATATCGGCGGCTATAGGCATCAATCTGTGAGACATCATGAAATTCACAAATCGAAAAACCCAAATACGCAGGCAGATCACCTAAAATCGCGATAATGCCGTTCGCACTGCGGTCAACATGAGCTGGATAACAAATACCGCCGGCCGCCTTTACCATAGCAATCGCTTCTTCAATCGGAATGTCGGTTGCCGAAATCAGCAGCCGAGGCTCCTCTGCCACTATATTGTCCATCTCATCAACAAGCGTCTGATGACCAAAAACAGCAGGCCGGTTTTCAATTTTCATAATATGCTGGTAAATCGTTTGATCAAAACGCATCGCGTCCTCTAAACGATGAAATAAACAAACAATATGGATATCTTCCGCCGTAGTAAGCTCCATGCCGGCCACCGGTACGATACCATACTGACGGCAGGCTGCAAAAAACGAAGGGCAATTCCGGCAGGAATTATGGTCGGTCAAGGCCATCATCTGAAGCCCTAAAACCTTTCCCATGCCCGCAATGTTATACGGCGTCATATCCTCATCGCCGCACGGCGATAAACAGGAATGGAGATGCAGATCATAAGAAAAGCGGCTCATGGCAAATCTCATAGGCTGAACGGGCAGACGATAATAAATTAATATGCTGCTCCATCGCCTTTTCAATCAAAGCCTTTGGCACATCCTGTCCCTCGGCAATCACCACACAGGCCACATCGGTCATGTGCGCTACGGCAATGATGTTCACATTGGTCATAATGGTTACCCAAAAATCACCGCTTTGCGCCTTGCTCATCACCCAACTCAGCAAATCGCCCGTATAACCGCCTGTTACCTCTTTTTCAGGCTCAGGCAGCGCCAACGCCTCTAAACACAGTTTTTCCTTTAGTTCAAGAACCGTCATCGTCTGCCTCCTTTGCCCCAGTCTGCTTAGCTGTGTGACTAAGCTTGCGGTATTTTTCTTTTAAAATGAAAATACACTGGGAAACATCGCCGCCGTCCATGACAATATCCTCCGCCAAAGCCCGGCAGGTCGGTGAACCGCACGCCCCGCAGTCTAACTGAGGAAAGGCCTCATTCACCTGCTGAATCTTATTCATAATCGCCATGGCTTTGGCCCTGTCGTCAGAAAGCTTCGCTACCGGCTGATAAGCAAGCGGCTTTTCCCAGAAAAAATCATCCGGAATAAAGGTGCCGCCATTTCTTGCTGAATGGTTGGGAGAGACAGGCAAATACCGTTTTAGAGAAGTAAGCCTCGCTTTTGCAATGAAAGGATTCTCCACATTCAGCGTGCCGCCGACGCAGCCGCCGTGGCAAGCATTTAATTCTATAAATTCAAGTCCTGAAAGATTTTCATTTTCAATTTCTTCCAGCACGTTGATGACTTCATCAATCCCATCAGCCGCTAAATATTTATCATTTAATAACGCAGACGCTTCACCGCCCGATCCGGCCCAGCCAATGCCGATAATACCGGTTTTTGAAGAATGCTCCACTGAATCCAAATGATTCATAACCGAGACAAGCTCAAAATAGATATCTGATATAGACAAAACGCCGTCTACCGCTGATTTTTCTATACCAATGGGGTTTTTCACATAACTCACTTTGGCCGGACATGGCGAAATAAACAATACGCAAATATCCGTTTCTTTGAGTTCCGGATGAAGAGCTAATGTCTCTTCCTTTGCCAATTTGGCCGCTAACTCAATCGGCGGCAAAATTGGCAGCAAATTGTCAGCCAAAAAAGGAAACCGCATGCTGATTAACCGGCAAACAACCGGACAAGCTGATGAGATAACTGGTTTTTTAATGTCTTCTCTTTGCAAATAACTGCGTGTATAGCTGGAGACAAGTTCAGCGGCTCTGGCTACCTCCATAACCTCATCAAAACCACATGCATAAAGGCCGGAAATGATATAATCAATATCCTCCAAACGCTCAAATTGACCGTACAGAGCCGGCGCCGGCAGCGCAATTTTATATTTATAATGCGAAAACATCGCAAGCTTATCGCTGGATGCTTTCTTGGCATTATATGGACAAACACGAATGCACTGTCCGCAATCGATACACCGCTCATCATCGATATGAGAATGACCGTCCCGAATGCGGATCGCCTCGGTCGGACAGCGTTTTAAACAGTTGGTGCAGCCTTTGCACTTATCGCGAAGCAAGGAAACCGAATGTTTGAAGCTGCTCATAACATGAATCATTCCTTTCCGCGTTTTATTTATATATTGAAAGCAAACAAGAGGTTTTTTGTTCTATGCAGCATTGCTTTACAGAATTAAATCGTGACCACCATGGTCACCGTAGTACCTTTGCCCACAACGGAATCGATATTCATTTCATCTGTATATCGCTTCATATTCGGAAGACCCATGCCTGCCCCAAAACCAAGCGAACGCACCGTATCCGGCGCGGTTGAGTAGCCAGCTTGCATCGCAAGCTCAATATCCGCAATACCTGGTCCTGTATCAGACAAAATAATCGTGATCTTGTCTGCATCCACATGCACATCAGCACTGCCGCCGTTAGCATGAATGACCATGTTGATCTCTCCCTCGTACATCGCAATCGATACACGGCGAATAATTTCAGGAGACAAGCCTAACTGACGCAAGATTTTTTTGATCGTTACCGACGCTTCGCCAGCCGAAGCAAAATTATCACCATCTACGTCGAAATGGAAACTGACTCTTTCATCCATCAGACTGTCCCATCCTCGCTGCTATCTGATCCCATCAACCCGTTTGCATAAAGAAGACCGCAGGCTACATACATTCTTAACTCAGTCGTGAGCAGCGCAATGCCTGCATCTTTTGCCAGCTGAATCATATCCTCTGTGGGTTTTTTTCCTCTAACCAACACGACGCAGCGCATATCCATCATCTCGGCCGTTCGTATCACTTGTTGATTGCAAAGCCCTGTTAACAGAACTGCCTGATCTTTCACAAACGCAAGCACATCGCTCATCATATCGCATCCGCAAGCAGAATGAACCTCGTTTTCTATCATAGCATCGCCATATACAATCTGCGCGCCGAGAAGTTCGGCTATCATTGATATTTTCATTCAGCCAATCCTTTCTGCTTTTCATTAGCATAAATACTTTACAACTAAAAATAAAGATTGCATCATATTACGATGCAGCACACAAGCCAGCAATGTTTTTGCGATTCCCATATGTTTATTATGGAATGATAAATTATCAGGCAAGGCGAATAAAAGGACCCGACTTGCCTACTGTATTATAGCACATCAACACGCAAATTTCTATCCTTTTTCTAAAAAAACCTGCTATTTTTGATATTTTCTTACGCACACTTTTTACCGTCTTAGCAATATACTTCCAAATTTAGAATTTCTCTGTATGCAACTTTTATCAATCATGACAAATCAACATATTTTTAGCAAATTTGTTGACTTTTTCTATCAGGTATAGTAGTATAGAAAAGAATGCATAAAGGCAATGAACACTTCTCGCTGAACCTAATAATATAACCATTCAGCGGGCAAACTAAGAATCAATAAAGAAAAGAGTGTGATAGAAAATGTCAGATGTAAACAACGAATGCAGCCATGATTGTTCCACCTGTTCTTCCGACTGCAAACCTGCCAAAAAAGAAAGTAACACAGGAAGCAAAGTTGGCAAAGTAATCGGAATAATCAGCGGTAAAGGCGGCGTAGGCAAATCACTGGTCACAAGTATGCTGGCAGTAACCGCCCAGCGCAGAGACTACAAAACGGCTATTTTAGACGCTGATATCACAGGTCCTTCCATACCGAAAATTTTCAAATTGGAAGAGAAAATCAAAGCAGATGAAAACGGCAAAATGCTGCCCTCTAAAACAACAACCGGCATTAAAGTTGTGTCTGTCAACCTGCTGCTGCAGGAGGAAAGCATGCCGGTAATCTGGCGTGGACCGGTGATCTCAGGAACCGTCAATCAGTTTTGGCAGGACACCGTCTGGGGCGACGTAGACTATATGTTTATTGATATGCCCCCTGGAACAGGTGATGTGCCGCTGACCGTTTTTCAGTCGATTCCTCTAAGCGGTATTATTATCGTGACCAGCCCGCAGGAATTAGTATCTATGATCGTAGCCAAAGCAGTAAACATGGCACGCATGATGAACATTCCGATTTTGGGCATGATTGAAAATTACAGCTATGCGCTCTGCCCTGACTGCGGCAAAAAAATGGAGATTTTCGGAAAGAGTCATATCGACGAAGCCGCCATTGAACACAATATCGATATACTTGCCAAGCTGCCGCTTGATCCTAATCTAGCCGCGCTGTGTGACAAGGGTATGATCGAACTTATGGATAACAATCTGTTAGATGCCGCTTTCGACAAAATTGAAGCATAACAAAAAAACAGCTGAGCAAAAAGGCTCAGCTGTTTTTTGTTATAAAATCATATTTTCTTTGATCTGCTCAGCGCACTGCATGCAGGTATCAAACGAGATATCGCTGATATGATTCGCACTAAGTGAAGCAATAACAACCGTTGCAATGACTTCAACCGACGAATCCGGTCGAATCGTATCGGCAATGGTTTCTGCCAACTCATCGTACTTTGGTGCATCAGCCCCCCATGCTGCTATATCCATATCAGTAATGCCGCATTTAACAGACAAAAACACTAGTTCGCGCACCGTTGCCTCATCCAGCGCTGATAACGGATTTTCTTCAACGGGTTCTTCCTGCATCTGCAGGACTGCTTGCTCTGAAAATCTTTCTTCAATATAGCTTTCTGTTTTATCTTTACATTTCTTTTTCTTGAAAAAGGATTTCTTTTCGACAATTCTGGTCTTTTTTTGCGATTCAACATTCACAGTCACCAGATCATCATCGCTTATCTTATCTTCCTGTTCGTTTTCCGTTTTTGCCAAAAGCCCTGTGCTTTTCTTGTGTTTATGGCGATAAAGCTTATAAAACTCACAGCCAATCAGCATACAGATCGGAACAATCATACATAAAATCAGCGCCGGTACCGATGGTGTCACGATATCCATTAAAGCAGCTATTTCAGGCCTAAAGCTGATCAGCGCGATAAACGATAATACAAATGTCAAAAAGAAGGCATATACATTGTTAAATCCTTTGCCAGAGCGAAATATACTTTTTTCGCTTCGATACTCGCTCACCATCACAAGCTGTGTCAACAGAAAACCGAAAAAAGCAACCGTTCCTGTATCAATCGCTATATAAACAGCCAACAATACACTGATCGTAATCATCACAGCCCATAGTACCGCCGCGCCAAGTGATTTTCCTAAGCCGTTTTTCAAAGCCAGAGGCCGAGGCTGTCTCTTTTCGCTGTCTGTAAGCGCATTTTTTCTGGGCTGGTCAAAAGCGAAAACCAATACTGCCGCAAAATCTACAATCAAACCGCTGACAATAATCTGTGCCGGCGAAAAAATAGAAATATCAGCAAAAACAGAAAACACAACCAAAATCAATCGGGCAATTTGAGACGAAACCAAATACCCAAGCATATGGTGCAAATTATCATACACGCTTTTTGCCACGCGAATGGATTTGACGATGGCATTAAAGCCGCCCCTGCCGGCATGATCTGCCATTGAAACGATCACATCCGCCTTTAACTTCAAGGCATCGCAGCCCCGGCCCGCACCGCCGCCGGTTGATTTATGCAAAATGGGAATATCGCGGTTAAGCGTATCAATCCCGCCGCGATCAGCTCTGGCCGAAAGGGTCAGTGATTGACAATATCCCACGTTTGCTTCGCCAAGCAAGGAACTCTCTTCGACTCTGCCGCCTAAACAGGCCGCATTTTCGCCCGCCAATTGCAGCAAGTTGACAACTTTGCGTTTCTGTTTGACCGACAATCCTTCATATAACGAATATTTTCTTGCATTTGCCACAAAAACGCCTTCATCCATTTGGTCTAACAGCTTGCCTGTCATGATTTCTTCATCATTTTTCATCACGCCAAGCGCCCTTGCGGTATAACGGTTATGTTCACAAACGGTATCAGCAAACATGACAACCTTAATGCCCGCTTCCTCACACAGCTTAATATTTTTCGCTGCCTCCGGCAAAAGAGTTTCCCGAAAAACAATAAAACCTTCAAAAGTCAGCCTCTGCTGCGCTTTGGAAAGAAGCTTTAAATTCATGACACTGGTGCCCTTTGTCGCAATGCCGCATACACGATATCCGCCAATGGCCATTCGGTTCGCTGCCAGCAAAAGTTCGTTTGTTTCGTGCGCAGACAGTACTTCTTCCCCTTTGGCCCGTCTGCGGTGTGTGCATTTATAAATCAGCTCGATCGCGTCGCCCCTTACCACAACAAAATTTTCGCCGGCCCTAGACACCAATGATGTATCAAACGGATTAACCGTATCGGCCGAACGATGTTCTAACAAGGGAAATTCTTTATCTAAATTATAATTATACAGCGCATATTCCTGCGCCAAAGAAATGATGGCTTCTTCTTCCGTCGTATAGGCATGACTGCTGATACTGTTCATGCTGACCAAGTTTTTGGCGCCGTAAATGCCAGTAGAAATAACCGCATATTCTAAAATTTTGCCGCAGGTTTTCAAAAAGCCTTTGTCTTTTACGCCATAAAGAATGTCGTCATAATAAACCTGTTCAACCGCCAGCTCGTCCACCACAAAGCATCCGTCTTTCGGCGCAATAATGCAGGACAAACGGCGAATCTCATCCAGCTTGGCTGAATTTTTAATGAGCGCCCCTGCGTTGACATCTTTATATTGTCTAAGCGCACTGAAAATACCGCTGGCTACCACAATATAGCCAAACGCCATATACAATTCTGCCATGGAAGCAACCGCCAACGACAAAAGAGAAAGCATGGATGCGAACAAACTGCCCCGCCCTAAAAAGAGCGAAAGCGCGGTCAGCACAAAAACAAGCGCCAGCATCACAAGGCTCCACATACTGCACACCCGACGCAGTTTCTCCAATACTCTTAACTTATCATGCGAAACAATTGGCTTGTTTTTTTTCATCCGGCAAACAACCGTTTCGGCGCCAACCTCTGTTACAATCCCTTTTGCTGAGCCAGACAAAACAATGGTGGAAGCAAAAGCCATATTTTTCTGCTCGCTCACATCAACCCCATGGTCAGACGTAAAACGAGCGTCCTTATGTACGACGGCGCTGTTAAACAGCAGTGTCTCATCAATGACAAGCGCATCGCTTTCCAATAGGCGAACATCAGCAGGAACCACATCACCCGCACTCAAAAAAACAATATCGCCCTTTACAAGCTGCTCGCAGCGAATCAGATAAAGGCGCGCATCACGCATGACTTTGGCCACTGGAAGCGCAAATCCGCCCATATTTTCTAATACTTTTTGCGCTCTCAGATAGACAAGCGCACAAAAAGAATAGCCGATTAAAATTGTCACTGCGATCACAACCGCCGAGCGGTTTTGCTCAAACACGATGCAAAGAACTGCCGCGACCAAAAGAAGCACCGAGGTAAAATCAGTCAGCATATGTAGCAGATATTCGCGGAAATAGCCCTTAGGGACGGGATAAATATTGTTTTTCCCGTCCCTCGTCAGTCTTTTTTTGGCGTCTTTTTTCTTAAGACCTGCATATTGATTGCTTTTCAGCATAGACAACACTTCATCTATGGCTGCATGATACCATTTGCTCATTTATATACAATAAATCTCTAATTCTTTTCCCTCTTTACAGTCAATTGTAATCATTTTGATGGTCCGGCCATGGCCGGCAATGATTTGCGAGGCCACCTCATCTTCTACCTTTGTCTGGATAAAGCGGCGCATATTACGAGCGCCAAACTTAATGCTAAATGATTCGTGTGCAATATATGCGGCGGCCTCTTCTGTATACGATACGGCAATTCCTTTTTCTGCAAGCGCCTTTTTCAAATCATCTAACATGATGCCGGCAATGCGCGCAAAATCCTTCTCGCTTAGAGAATGGAAGGTTATGACTTCATCAACCCGGTTAATAAATTCCGGTCTCAAAAAGTCAGACAATGCTTTCATGGTCCGATCCTTGGAATTGGCACCCGTTTGGTCTGAAAATCCGGCTGCGTTTGTGTTTAGATTGGATCCCGCATTGGTTGTCATTACAATGACCGTGTTTTCAAAATTCACTTGTTTGCCATGTGAATCGGTCACCCGGCCGTCATCCAGAATTTGCAGCAGTACGTTCATCACATCGGGATGTGCCTTTTCGATCTCGTCAAACAAGACAACCGAATATGGCTTGCGGCGAATTTTTTCGGTTAACTGTCCTGCATCATCATAGCCAACATAACCGGGAGGCGCACCGATCATGCGCGAAACCGAATGCTTCTCCATAAATTCAGACATATCCAAACGAATCAGCGTTTCGGGCGAATCAAACAATTCGCTTGCCAACGTTTTCACCAGTTCTGTCTTGCCCACGCCCGTCGGGCCGGCAAAAATGAAGGAAACCGGTTTCTTTTTATACGAAACGCCCGCCCGATTGCGTTTGATCGCACAGCTTAGCGCATGAATGGCTTCATCCTGTCCGATAATTCGCTCTTTCAGCTTTTGCTCTAACTTATCGATTTTATCGAATTCATGCTCGGTAATATTCGCCGCGGGAATGCCCGTCCAAATTTCAATGACCTGCGCCAAATCCTCATCGCAAAGACGCACATGCTCCTGTTTGGCGGTCAAGTGATCATACTCATTTTGCAGGCGCAGTTCTTCGGCTTTGCAGTCAGCTAACAGACGATAACGCTCTTGGGCGTTTTCATCTTCAAGGTCTCCCTCCGCTTCAATCGCCTCTCTTTGCGCCTTTAATGCGCCCATACGATCGACCACCTCGTTTAATTCCTCTATGACCGGCGAATGCAGCGCCAGATAAGCACTGGCTTCATCCAACAAATCAATCGCCTTATCAGGCAAAAAACGGTCGGTAATATATCTTTCTGCTAACAGCACAGCTCGTCTAACTGTTTCTTCCGGAATATGAATGCCATGGAAAGTCTCATAATAGCCTTTAATGCCGGTAAGCATACGAACCGAATCCTCAACCGAGGGTTCTTCCACCACAATCGGCTGAAAACGGCGCTCTAACGCCGAGTCCTTTTCAATATATTTGCGATATTCAGCAAGCGTTGTGGCGCCGATGAGTTGAATTTCACCTCTGGACAGGGCCGGTTTTAAAATATTGGCCGCATTCATACTGCCCTCGGCGTCGCCCGCACCCACAATGCTGTGCACCTCATCAATCACCAAAATAATATTGCCTAATTTCTTGACCTCGTTGATTAACCCCTTGATACGCTGCTCAAACTGTCCTCGAAACTGGGTGCCTGCCACTAAAGAGGTTAAATCGACCAGATGAACTTCTTTATCTTTCAGCTTATACGGCACTTCGCCGGCAGCTATTTTTTGCGAAAGAGCTTCGGCGATAGCGGTTTTTCCCACACCCGGCTCACCAATCAAACAGGGATTATTTTTCTGCCGACGGCACAAAATCTGAATCAACCGGCCGATCTCCCGCTCTCTGCCTATAATCGCGTCCAATTCACCGTCTCTCGCTTTTTTGGTTAAGTCAAGACAATATTCAGTTAAAAACTTCCTTTTTGGCTCCTTACTCTTTTTATTTTTATCTTTTTTAGCATCTTCTTTTTTGTCTGAAGAGCCAAATCCGCCAAAGATTTTGCTAAAATCAACCGCAGGGGCTCTGCCCTCGCTATCCTCATCGTCGGGCAAGAGTTCACCAGAGGCGATGAGTCCCTCCATTTCATCGTCCAATCGATCAATATCTTCTTCGTTAATACCCATTTTGCTCATCATTTCATCAATGGGCTTAATGCCAAGCTCTTTGGCACATTTTAAGCAGATTCCTTCGCTTTTTGTCTCGTTGTTTTCTATACGCTGAATATAGACAACTGCATATCTCTTATGACAACGCGCACACAATTCCATACTAAACCGTTACTCCTTTGTTTTGTCAAATATAATGCAAACTGATTCCGAACTCTTTTTACCGTACATTATGAAGGAATAAATCCGGCAAGACCGGATACAATTCCCTTAAATAAATTAAAGGCGCCGAAAAACTTGAGCACAGGTGCTTTTTGCGCCAAATCCATACTAAATATATCCCCAGCCGTACGTGAAAGCCAAGGCAATATACTGATAAAAATGCGGGAAAGCAGCATCGCATACAACACGCCGACAACCACGCCGAACAGCAGTCCCACCACTTGATTCGCCTGTTTTAATAACGG
Organism: Clostridiales bacterium; assembly: GCA_022791195.1. Classification (GTDB taxonomy): domain Bacteria; phylum Bacillota; class Clostridia; order Oscillospirales; family CAG-272; genus CAKSEI01. The sequence continues at coordinate 18,244 of JAAVYP010000024.1, forward strand.
CAGCCGACAGATTTGATCAATCAAAGCGGTTACAATTTTAAGGACGATTAACGTCGCTAAAAACAAAAGCAAAAAGGCCAACGAATCACACAAAGGATGCGATATGGCGCCTGCTAATTCGCCCGATACACGCGAGATCGCGCTCTGTCCCTCACCTTCAATCTGAGCAACATACGCCTGCGTATCCTGCCCGCCAAAAACAAAGCGATCAACGGCACTGAATAATTTTTCGCCCGCCTGCTGACTTTCACTGTCTTCAAACGCGGTGTTAATGCCATCATAAATGACACTCTGCACGTTTTTCTCGATAAATTGGTCGTTCAACCAACCGGATAAAGCAGAAGAAAAGAGCGATGCCACCACAAGTGCAATCACAAAACCGGCAAGGCCTAAGAATGAATGGACAAAACCCTTACGATACCCGCTTATACAGCACCATAAAATCACCAAGCATAAAAGCACATCAATCGCTATTGCCGTTATTGTCATTATTCTGATCCTCCCTATAATCATCGGAAAATGCATAATATACCGATTGGGTCTTATTATTATAACAAATTAAAAACGACTCTTCATCCCTTACAATAAAATCAAGGGGATTTCCCTGTACAGTTTCATAAGCCACCGTACCTGACCGGTAATCAATTCTGGCAACAGCATCGGTTAACAAGGCAAAAACAGCGGTCGGCTCACAGGAAAGTTTTTTTATCTCGCCCTGCACCTCGATATCCCCGCCTGTTTCTTCACCATTTTCATCAATGACCTTAACTAAACTTTCAACGCCCATTGCGTTTTTCTTGAAAGATAAAGCCGCATAGTGGTCTGCAAAATCGCATGTCGGTGTCTCATGACCTGCAAATTCAATTTCAGAAATAAGAGTGCCTTGTTTATTATATGTCAAAAAACGGCCTGTACATAACACACCGATATTTCCATTGGAAAAATAGGCAGCGCGCAGCGGAAAACAATCCGGAATCATCACCGTCAATTCCGCTTCTTCTTTTCCCGGAATCACCGATTGCACTTCTGTAAAAAACTCTCCCTCTTGATTGGTATCACAGGAAAGAAGCAAAACCCGGCTGCCGTCTGAGGCAACATTGATATCGATTATATACTTATCTTTGAATACCTCGCTAAGAGTTCTAAAATTTTTATCGTATATTGAGACAACGCCTTTATAATTATTGCTTTTGGTCAGCAGTGCAAATACGCCCGAGCCGCTCCCTGCTATTTTATATATAGGGTATTCAGTGGTTACGCTTTTTAAGCAAGCGAATGAATTGTATACCGAGTATGTATGAAAACCCTGGTCATATACATACAGATATTGATCTGTTTCCACGATCTGCGGTTTAGATAACGTATGCGTCCCATTTAACACAGAATTGCCGCGCATATCATAAAAATCAATACCCCGCTTGGAAACGACAACCAAATCGTTTTTGTAATAACCAAATACATAATTTCCGTCACTGTCGTAATTGAGTTCACGAAAATTTGAAGTATCGTCAGCTGAATTAACTGCAAAGTGCTTGAGTAAATATTGAAAATTATAAAATGATAAATCCGAACGCCCTAAGACAATGCTGACGATCACCGCCAAAAGCAGCAAGCCCGAGCAAATCCATTTGATTTTGCCAATGCGATCGGCAATATCAATATAATATTGATTAACCGAAAGACCGTCTGCCGCTTTTTTCTTTTTTTCTGCTGACGCAAGCTTTGCCATGGCGCTCTCCTTTCTTTTTATTTCAGATTCCCGTGTACAACAGTCAATATATCACCCGATTTAAATACAGTCCGCAGGCGGGGGCGGTAGCACCAGCCAAAGCACGGTCTTTTCCCTCTAAAATCGTCTTGACGCTTTCGGGCGGCATCTTTCCCATACCTACCTGTACTAAAGTGCCCATGATAATACGAACCATATTATATAAAAAACCATCAGCGCTGATCCGCATCATGACATGCAAGCCATCGCTTATCTGGAGTTCGGACACGGTGCGCACTTTATCTTCAACCGACGAACTGGCGGCGCAAAAGGATGAAAAATCATGCGTGCCGCATAAAATCCGGCCCGCTTTGTTCATGCGGTCTGTATCCAACTTTTTACATAGCTGCCAGGAGCGTCCGATACAAAACGGATCCCGATAAGGCCCAGTGTATATATCATACAAATATTCCTTTTGTTTACAGGAATAGCGAGGATGAAATTCATCATCGACCATAGAAGAGGCTTCGATCGCAACGCTCGTCGGTAAATGGGCGTTCAGCGCTGACGGAAGCTTTGACAGCGCGATATGAGAAAGCCCCTGCTCGGGTACGGTGCAGTAAAACACGCGGGCATGCACCCCTGCATCGGTCCGGCTGCAGCCGGTGACCGGCAGCCGCTCACCTGTAAGCGCTTGAATCGCATCTTGCAGCGTTTCTTGTACCGTTACTGCATTTTTTTGCACTTGCCAGCCATGAAAGGCGCTTCCATCATACGACAATTGCAGCAATATTTTCATAGTCCATACCCAATATTCATGGTGAAATAATTGAGCAACACAATCCCGGCGCCAAAGGACAACAATAACAAAAAACCAACGGCGTCTAAACCGCCAAAGTGCAGCCGATTCATGCGGGTACGTCCCTCGCCGCCCCGATAACAGCGGCACTCCATGGCGGTAGCTAAGTCATACGCCCGTTTAAATGAATTGACAAAAAGAGGAATCAAAATCGGAATCAGCGCTTTGGCACGCTTGATCAGCCCGCCGCTTGAAAAATCAGCGCCCCTGGACATTTGCGCACTCATAATTTTGTCGGTTTCCTCCACAAGTGTAGGAATAAACCCGAGCGCAATGGTCATCATCATAGCAAATTCATGTACCGGCACTTTGATTTTAGATAAAGGGGCAAACAACTGCTCTATTCCGTCCGTCAACGAGATCGGAGAAGTCGTATAAGTCAGCAGCACTCCTGTACCGGCCAGCAAACACACAATGCGTATAATCATATAGACCGCATAGGTAATGCCCTTGCGGTAAATTTTAATAAAATAGAAAGAAACAATCGGCGCTTCCTCTGATTTGGTAAAGAAAAGATTGAGCAGCATCGTAAAGACAATGATAAAAACCAGCGGCTTCAAGCCTTTTACAATCACCTTATACGAAATGCCCGAAATACCAATCAATACAACGGTAAAAAGCACAATCAGTACAAAGCTGAGCATACTCTTCGCTAAAAAAAGCGTCACAATAAACAGAAAAGTCAGAATAATTTTGGTTCGCGGATCCAGCTTATGTAAAAAGGAATGTCCCGGGAAATATTGTCCTAATGTAATATCTTTAAGCAACCGGTCCCCCCTCCTTTCCCATCAGCCGCAACAGTTCGTCACGGGCAGCCTGCACGGTAAAAATATCCGTTCGGTTGCCGCCGCCAAGCGCCTGGAGCCGCATCATCATGCGTGTAATCTGCGGCACGTCAAGACCAGCTTCGGTCAAAAGCTCTGCCTTTTTAAAAATAGCCTTTGGTGTATCCTGCATCAGAATATGCGAGCCTTTCATGACCACAATTTGCTGCGCATACTCGGCCATATCCTCCATACTGTGGCTGACGATAATTACAGTGGCCTTTTTCTGCGCCTGATACTGCAAGATCGTCTCGAAAATCATTTTCCGGCCAATAGGGTCAAGACCGGCTGCCGGTTCATCTAAAATAAGCACCTCAGGCTCCATCGCCAAAATGCCGGCAATGGCCACCCGTCGCTTTTGTCCGCCCGATAAATCAAAGGGCGACTTCTGCATCAATTCTTCACGAAGGCCGACCATGCGGGCCGAAGCGTGCACACGTTCGCTGATCTCTTCGGCCGAAAGGCCCATGTTTTTGGGGGCATAGGCAATATCGTCAAAAACCGTTTCCTCAAAAAGCTGGTATTCGGGATATTGAAACACCAACCCCACCCGGAACCGCACATTTTTTATCTTTTTAGGCTCCGCCCAAATATTCACACCATCTAAAAGCACCTCGCCCGTCGATGGCTTCAGCAGTCCGTTTAAAAGCTGCACCAGTGTACTTTTGCCAGAACCGGTGTGGCCAATCAGACCCGTAATCACGCCTGCTTCAAAGGCGCAGTTTACCTGTGAAATCGCCTCCTTTTGAAAAGGCGTATTAGGGCTATATATATACGATACGTTTTTTACTTCAATTTTTGCCGTCATTGATTTATTAATGCAAGCGCCAGCTTGGCTCCCTCTTCTTCGCTAATCATCGTTTCCGGTATTGCAATGCCGCTTTTGGCAAGCTCGTACATCAGCTCTGTCACTTGCGGCACGCCAAGTCCCATTTTTTTCAGTTCTTCCACGTGTGCAAAAACTTCCTTGGGCGTCCCGTCCAACGCAATCTCGCCATCGTCCATCACTAAGACCCGATCGGCGCTAACCGCCTCGTTCATATTATGCGTAATGTGAATCACCGTAATGCCTTTTTCTTTATTCAGCATGCTAATGGTTTTCAGCACATCTGCCCGGCCAAGCGGATCAAGCATAGCCGTTGACTCATCAAAAATAATACATTCGGGCAGCATGGCGATGACACCGGCAATCGCCACCTTCTGTTTTTGTCCGCCCGAAAGTTGATGCGGCGAATGCCGTGCAAATTCGCTCATACCCACCGCTTTCAGCGCCGCATCTACCCGGTTTCGTATCTCCTCAGGCGCAACGCCGAGATTTTCCGGACCAAACGCCACATCCTCTTCCACGACAGATGAAACAAGCTGATTATCCGGATTTTGAAACACCATGCCAATTTTCCGCCGGATGGCGAAAATTTCATCCTCGGTCAGATCGGCGCGCGCGATATCCTCACCTTCGACCAAAATACGGCCGGCTGTAGGACGCAAAATCAAATTCAACAGCTTGGCAAATGTGGACTTTCCGGAGCCATTGTGACCAAGCACGGCCACAAAAGAGCCCTTTTCAATTTCCACATTGATATTTTTTAACACCACCGGCGCATCAGATGCTTCGGTGCCCTCACTTTCAGATTCATAGGAAAAATATAAATTTTCCGTTTTAATAAATATCTCTTTCAAATTAGATTCCCTCTTTATACCATCTGGCAGCCGCGCCGCAAGGCAGCACAGCGCCCGAACATGTAACCGGAAGCCCGACCTCGCCTGCCTCTACCGTACCGCCAAGCGACGCTTTCAGCGAGACATGCAGCATGTAGCCCATTGTCGATGGCGAAAGACCTGTTGTATACGAATTAAGCAAGAAAAACAAGGGGTCTTCACAAAGCAGCGAGCGGCATATCTGAATCAGGCCATCAATCTGCTCTTCTAATTTCCAAAGTTCCCCGCCCGGCCCGCGGCCATAGGAAGGTGGGTCCATAATAATCGCGTCATATGTGTGTCCCCGCCGCAGCTCGCGCTCTACAAATTTCTTGCAGTCATCGACAATATAACGAATGGGCGCATCGGCAAGTCCCGACAAAGCCGCGTTTTCTTTGGCCTGCGCTACCATGCCTTTTGAGGCATCAACATGACAAACCTGCGCCCCTGCCTTCGCAGCCGCTATGGTCGCGCCGCCGGTATAAGCAAACAGATTCAGCACCCGTACTGCACGGCCCGAAGTCACCGCTTTACGAATCACTTGATAAAACCATTCCCAATTAGCAGCCTGTTCAGGAAACAGACCTGTATGCTTAAAGCCCATGGGCTTGATCACAAAACGCAGGCCAAGCGGCTCATACGAAACAGTCCAGCTTGCAGGCAGCGTGTTGTCTGTCCAAGCACCGCCGCCCTTTTTAGAGCGTATGTAAGCCGCGTCCGCTTTTTTCCACCGCCGATCCTGCTGCACCCCCCGCCAAATAATCTGCGGATCAGGCCGCACCAATATATAGTTTCCCCAGCGTTCCAGTCTTTTTCCGTCCGCCGTATCAATTAATTCATAATCTTTCCAGTTATCTGCTGTATAGATCAAAGCTTTCGTTACCCTTGTTCTTTCCTTATTTTTCTTCGTCTGTGAACATTTGCACTTGCGCGTCATCGGTGCCGGCTGGCCGAAGGCCGAGATGCTCATACGCCAGATGAGTGACGCAGCGCCCTCTCGGGGTTCTGGTTAAAAACCCAATCTGCATCAAATATGGCTCATATACATCTTCAATCGTGATCGCTTCCTCACCAATCGTAGCCGCTAAGGTTTCTAACCCCACCGGACCGCCTTTATAATTTTTGATAATCGTTTCCAGCATTTTGCGGTCAAGTGAATCAAGCCCTAACGCATCAATTTCTAACTTGGAAAGCGCAAACGCTGCAATTTTGCCATCGATACGCCCATCTCCCAAAACCTGCGCATAATCGCGCACCCGCTTCAGCAGCCGGTTCGCTACACGCGGCGTACCGCGCGAACGGGATGCAATTTCCATAGCTCCGCTTTTTTCAATATCAATACCCAAAAGTGAAGCACTTCGGCAAATAATGGCCTCTAACTCTTCGGGTGAATATAGCTCCAGCTTCAGCAAAACACCGAAACGGTCACGCAGCGGCGTAGACAACTGCCCGGCTCTTGTTGTAGCGCCGATCAATGTGAATTTCGGCAGGGTCAAGCGGATACTTCGGGCCGAAGGTCCTTTGCCTACAATAATATCGATTTCATAATCCTCCATGGCCGGATACAAAATTTCTTCAATGCTTCTGGACAGGCGGTGAATTTCATCGATAAACAAAATATCTTTATCATTCAGATTTGTAAGCAATGCCACTAAGTCGCCCTGCTTTTCAATGGCAGGTCCGCTGGTAATGCGAATATTCACGCCCATTTCATTGGCAATAATATTCGACAGCGTGGTCTTGCCAAGTCCGGGCGGGCCGTACAGCAACACATGGTCAAGCACCTCAGAGCGAAGCTTGGCGGCATCGATATAGACCTTTAAATTTTCTTTCACCTTTTTCTGGCCTTCATATTCCTGCAATGTCTGGGGCCGCAAAGTAAATTCGCTTTGGACCTCCTCTTCGCCGGCCTGAGTCGAGAGCAAGCGATTTTCAAAATCATATTCAGCGTCGAAAAACTCTTCCATCTTCTCTCCTCAACAGCATTACAGCATTTTTTTCAGGGCTGCTTTTATAATATCATCAATATCCATCCCTGCCGAATCAACCCCGCTGACCGCCTGCATCGCTTCTTGCCGCGTATAGCCGAGAACAACGAGCGCATTCACCGCTTCCGCCGCATTCGAAGAAGGCACGCCCGCCGCTGAAACAGACGAAACTGACGCATCGGCTGCTGTACCGGCAGCCAGCTTGTCCTTGAGTTCAAGCACCACACGTTCTGCCGTACGCTTGCCTACCCCCTGCGCCGCGCAGATGGCCTTTATATCGCCGGCCCCAATCGCACTGGCGAGTTCTGCCGGGGTTAGCACTGAAAGAATCGCTAAAGCCGCCTTCGGCCCGATGCCTGAAACAGAGATAAGCTGTTTAAATGCGAAAAGTTCTTCCTCACAATAAAACCCAAAAAGCTCTTTCGCATCCTCACGCACACTCAAATAAGTAAAGAGCTTAACATCGGCTGTTCCTTCGATATGCCGAAGGGTATTGACAGAAACGCTTAACAAATAGCCAATGCCCTGATTATCTACAACCGCAAAATTGCTGCCGGTTTTCGCTAATTTTCCCGAAATATAATAATACATTCTTTCTCCAAATCCTGAAGCATCATTTTACATTATAAAATTCTCTGAGTCTGGACGCCCCTGTATGGGCATGGCAAACCGCGATCGCCAGTGCATCGGCCGTATCGTCTAATTTGGGTCCTTTCTCTAAAGAAAGCAGCTGGTTGGTCATGGCAATGACCTGTTTTTTTTCGGCGCGGCCATAACCGACTACCGCTTGTTTCACTTGAAGCGGCGTATATTCAAAGATACGCACCCCTGCCTGCTGTGCCGTCAGCAAAATAATTCCCCGCGCCTCGGCAACGGCAATCGCCGTGGTATGGTTGCTATGAAAAAACAATTCCTCAATCGCCACATCATCCGGACGATACTTAGCCATAATGGCCGTCAGTTCATCATAAATCATTTGCAGACGCTTTGGCATCTCAATGTGAGCCGGCGTTGTGACAGCACCATAACCAAGTGTACGAAACCGGCCTGCTTTATATTCAATTACGCCATAACCAACGATAGCAAAACCCGGATCGATACCCAGAATAATCATTCGCCAACTCCTCCCATTATAATAGATAAATTATAGCATAACGCCCTATATAAGTCAAAGCATATTTTTCATGTTAAACCATTATTTACAACCGCCTAACCAATATGCTATAATAGTAATCATCTAAAATAGTTAACTATTTTTATCGCCCATTTTATATAAACAAGATTCATCTGAATTGTTTGTTATGCAAACATCGAGAATGATTCGGAATGCATAAAAATATAAGAATTACAGAAAGATGGTGTTGCATGCTATGATTTTGAAATTTTTGCCGCAGGACACATTGATCATGAAAAAAAATCATCCCTGCGGCGGCAACCGTATGCGCGTGCTGGTTGTCGGCTCTGACATCAAAGTAAAATGCGAGACATGCGGACACGATGTAATTGTCCCTCGCGTTAAATTAGAAAAAAATATTAAACAGGTAATTAAAAGCAATGAAAACGGAAAAAATGAATAAACAAAGCGAAAACGCTTCAGAAAAAAACAAAAAATATACCAAAAAACCAATGCGCTCATTTTTTATCGACCTTTTTCTGATCGCCATTTTGGCCGCAGCGCAGATTGTTCTGATCTGCTTTTATGTATACAACCTTTACGTCTCGGTTATCTATATCGAAATTGCCTTTCGCATTGTCAGCGTTTTGGTTGTCATTTATATTATCAACAAACGAGAAAGCAATTCATATAAACTCGCTTGGTCGGTTCCGATCCTTATGTTTCCAGCGTTTGGCGGCATTTTATACATTATCTGCCAGGCCCGTTTAAGCATTTTCAGATTCAAGCGCCGTATTGAAGATGTCGATAACGAAATCAAAACGGTTTCGGAAAAATATCCCGATATCATTCCGGCATTTGCCGCCGATCATCCTGAATTTGCACCCAATACAGAATATTTAAAGCGCAACGGATTTCCGCTTTTTGATCACACCGATGCGACTTATTTTCCAAACGGCGAAAGTATGTACGCCTCTTTGTTAGAGGAATTAGCCAAAGCCGAGAAATATATTTTTATTGAATTTTTTATCGTGCATGAAGGCGTAATGTGGAACACCATTTTGGACTTGCTGGTCAAAAAAGCAAAAGAAGGGGTCGACGTACGCATGCTGTATGACGGCATGGGCTCTATTACCACCCTGCCGCGCAAATACAATAAATATTTAGAATCTCTGGGCATTAAATGCAAAATATTTAACCGGTTTGTGCCGGCTGTCTCTACCATGCAAAACAATCGGGATCACCGAAAAATTGTAGCAATCGACGGCAAAACGGCCTATACAGGCGGCGTAAACCTTTCAGATGAATACATTAATGTTGTCGAACGGTTCGGCCACTGGAAAGACGCCGCTATCATGATAAAAGGGGCGGCGGCAGCCGAATACACCCTCATGTTTTTGCGCAACTGGAATATATTTGAAAAAAATCCCGAATCGTCTGAAAAATATTTATGCACACACAACGCAGACCGAAACATTGGCTATTTTCAGCCCTATTGTGACAGTCCTTTTGATGATAAACAAGTAGCACGCAACGTCTATTTGAATTTGATCAGCCGGGCCAATCACTATATTTATATCATGACCCCTTATTTGATTTTGGACGAAGAACTTGATTCCGCCCTCAAATTAGCAGCTGAAAGCGGCGTGGACGTCCGCATCATCACCCCGCATCATGCCGATAAAGTATATGTGCATATTATGACCCGCAACAGCTATGCAGAGCTGATTAAAAGCGGAGTAAAGATATATGAATATGAACCCGGCTTTCTCCATTCTAAAAACATTCTGACCGACGATCGCTGCGCGGTTGTCGGCTCGGTCAACTTTGACTATCGAAGCTTATACCTCCATTTTGAATGTGCCCAGCTTTTCTACGATCATCCGGCTATCCAGGACCTGAAAAAAGATTTTGAAGACACCTTCAAAATCTCACTCGAAATTACAGAAAATGACTGCCGCAAAGACAAAGGCTTCTCGCGTATTTTTGCCCAGCTCTTAAAATTATTCTCTCCGCTATTTTGAACACAAAAAGAATTTTTGCAAAAACAAGCATAAAAATCACCCTGTTGTCCAAACTGTTACAGGGTGATTTTTTTGAGCAAATGGAAAA
>JAAVYP010000025.1 GCA_022791195.1 Clostridiales bacterium
AACCGATAAAGGCCCCGGTATTGCTGATGATGGTATCACCTTCCTGGAAGATAACAGAGGTTCGGGTGTAGCTGCTTACTGGCTGACAGATAGTCAAACCGCTGCTCCGACCGAAGAGGATTGGGAATATTTAGCAACACCTGTTCATGAATATTCCTTTGATGTCAACTTAGAGGACTTTGCCGGCAAGGGCAAGGCCATGGTTGTATGGTATAAGGATGAATGCGGCAATATTGGTAACAAGCTTGCCTACAAGCCTGTACACGTAGAGGTGCAGGATCCTGATGGAAACCCCATCGACGATTATTATGTAATTGGTGACAAGCCGATTATCGTTTTACCGGATACAGAGCCGGAGCATCCGGACGATCCCGATGCAAATCACTTCAGCGGCTGGGAAATTCCAACCCCTCCGGGTGAGGATAATAAGCCGGTTACAGAAGGCGAAGTAATTGAAGTTCCTGACGATGACGATGAACCGGAGATTATTATTCGTCCGAGCTACAGCACAGAACAGGTTACTTTAACTTATGATAAAAATGCGGAAGACGCTGTGCTTGATGATCAGTATCAATCCTTTAAGGTTGTGAAAAATTCCAGTTTGCCTGGCAAAATCACAGCACAAAAGGTTGCGGATAGAATCAGCCGCACCGGCTACAAATTCATTGGATGGACGTTAGATCAGGCAGGTAAAACGCCAATCACAAATCAAACACTGGCCACAGACACTACTGTTTATGCACAGTGGGAGATCGCTTCTTACAAGATTATCTTTGACCCCAACGGCGGCGTAAAAGGTTCAGTGAAAGAAAAAACGGCCGATTACGGTACGGCGCTGAGCACACTTACCAATTTGCAAGGCCGTGAACTTCCAAGCCGTGAAGGCTATAACTTTGCTAATAAATGGACATTAGACAGAGCTGGTGAACAGGAAATCGGCGATACTACCATGCCTGCTTCGGATATCACTGTCTATGCGCAGTGGAATGTAGATAACAACAAATATCTGGTTCATTTTGACAGCAATGGCGGCAGTGCGATTAACGATCAGTCGTATATTAGAACGGATTCAAAATACAAAACACTGCTTTCCCCCAACCGCGCTGGCTATACCTTTGACGGCTGGTATGAGAAGATTGTAGCAAAAGATGAAGAAACCGGCGCAGAGAAGGTAACTATCGGTGACACGAAAATTAACACAGGCGATGCGATTCTGAAGAAGTACTTTGACCAATCAGATCTTGCCAAAAGAGAGCATACCCTGATTGCAAAATGGACCCCGAGAGACGACACCCGCTATAATGTTGCTTACTATATTAACAGCGGCGTGAAGAATGACCAGGGCGAGTATATCTATACCAAAGTAAACGCAGCAAGCAAAGCTTACAAGGGTACCACCGAATCTGAGGTATCTATCGCAGATGAGGATATTCTGGAAGTTCTGGAGAGCGGTAAATACGGCTTGTCTCAGGACTACTGGTATAATGCTGAGCTTACGCAGAACAAACTGACTGGCATTGTTACCGGTGGTACAGCGCTTGAGCTGCAGCTTTACTATGACAGATACTTTGATGTAAAAGTTGTCATTGGTAAGGGCGAAGGCACCAAGACCGAAGCGTTGAAAGTAAAAGAAGGCGAAATTCCTACTGTTTTGTGGGAAGCAGCCGCTGACTATCATACTTCTAAAGTAATGGTAGACGCTGTTATGCGTGACGAACTGATCGAGGACGGTCAGTTCACATTAGAGAAAGAAATTCACGAAAACCACACGGTTTACGTTGAATTTGTAAAGGATGATGAGGAACCGACGCCAACACCGCCGACTCCCGGTCCTGGTATTGATTTAACTAAATTCTATACCATTTCCACATCCATTGAGGGCTGCTATGATGGTTCTTGCACCATTACGCCGAACTCTCGTGTTCCTGAAGGGGCAAATGCTACTGTTGAATGGAACATTGCCGATAACTATCAGATCGTAGAAGTGCTGATTGACGGCATTGCAGTAAATAAATCCATTCCGACTGTTGCATTTACTGGAACTAAAGCAGACCATGAAGTGATTGTAAAAGTTGTAAAACTTCCGTCTGCCGGCGGTAACACCGAAAAGGGTCAGTACACGGTTACAGTCAACCGTTACGGCGGTGATGACAGTGTAACAGTTAGCCCTTCTGCGGTTGTTGACGCAGGTGAGAATGTTACTGTTCGTTGGGATGCTTCTAAATCGAATACCTATAAGGTGTTCAGAGTACTTGTTGACGGTGTAGAGCTGACAAGCGTTGCAAACATCAACAAGGCAAACCAAACCTTTAGAAATATTGGTGCAAACCATGTTGTCGATATTTATTTGACGGAAAAGGACAACACCGATATGCCGCTTTATCCGGAAGAGGATTACAACAAGCTGAACACACAGATTGTGGGTGGTCCTGGTACGATTACCAGCGGCGGCCTGATTGAATCAGGCAGTGACTATTCTGTATCGTGGGATATTAACAGCGTGACCGATCCTACCAGCGAAGATTATTCTTACTATGAGGTAGAAGAAGTTACCGTTAACGGCCAGGTAAAAGAAGATGCAGTCATTACTGACGGCAAAGTTGATCTTTCTAATTTGACCGAAGATACAGATGTTGTTGTTAAAATTAAACCGGTTCTTTATAATGTAGATGTCCTGAAGTTTGGTAACGGTACCGTTTCTAACTCTAAGACACTGTATAAAGGCCAGTCTTATGACCAGATTGTTGGTACACCTGACGCAGGTTGGGGTATCGCTAAGATCGTGGTAGACGATGAAGTTCAATTTGATATCACAGGCGTAGAAAGCACTGCTTCTGTAGCTGCTTATGCGTTGACACCTGAGACGGTTGATATTAAAGACAAAAATAAAGATAACCTGAATATGGGTATTTCAGGCATTGAAAAAGACCATACGGTTATTGTATACTTTACCGAAATTCCAGATGGTGAAACGGATCCTGAACCGGCTCCTTCCGAGGATGATCCCGATGCACCGCAGATTTACAAGGTTACAGCCTCGATCAATACAGCGCCTAATGCTGTTGTTGAAGGACAGGGCCTTGTTGTAGAAGGCAGCGACCGTACAGTTACATGGACGATTCCTGCTGGCTATACGTTGACAAGCGTAACAGTTAACGGAACACCAGTTGAAGTTACTGGCAACGAGCTTGTTCTCAACGAGATTAATGCTGATCAGGATATTCAGATTAACATTGAAAAGGCTGCAAAGCCGGACGATGAAAAAGTTCCTGTAAAAGAAGATAACCATGACGAAACCTATCAGATTACAACAGAGCTGGTAGGAACCGGCGGAACTATTTCGGGCAGCGGTGAGTATGACAGCGATGTTACCTCTACCGTTAACTGGGGTGTAACACCTGCCGAAGGTCACAACTATGAAGTGAAATATGTCATCGTAGACGGCGTTGTCAGAACGGATCTGCTGAATGCTGCTTCGATTGAATTTAACGACGGTCAAGACCACAAAGTAGTTGTTGTTATTGAAGACGAGAACAAATATCCGACAAATATCGATACCGATGGCGACGGCGAGCCGGACATCAACATTGATCCTGATGGAAACGGCAAACCGGATGTAAACATTGATACCGATGGCGACGGCGAACCGGATGTAAACATCGATACCGATGATGACGGCGAACCGGATGAAAATGTTGTTGACTCGGATAAAGACGGCGAACCGGATAAGGACTTTGATCCTGATGACGTAATTGTGACTGTTAAATATGTAACAGCTGATAATGTGAGCCTGAAAGACAATTTTGTATTCAAGGTGAAGAAAGACGCTGCTTATACAACACAAGCAGAGAATATCTATGGATACAGTGTTGAAGCACCGGACAATGCTAATGGCAATGCGGCTGCTGATACAACAGTTATTTATGTTTACACGATTAAACCCTCTTCGGTTGTTGTAAAATATGTTGATGAAACCGGTAAGTCACTGGTTGATAACGACACTGTCATCAGCGGTAATGCGTTGGATGATTACACCACTGAAGAAAAAGATTTCCATGGTTATGAGTTAACCGAAACTCCGGCAAATGCAACCGGTAAAATGGGAGAAGAGCCGATTACCGTAACTTATATCTACAAGTTAAAGGCAACTTCTGTTATCGTTAATTATGTAGATGAAGATGGTAATACAATTGCTGAAAGCATTACCATTAACGGTAAAGTGTTTGATCCGTTTACCACACAGCGCAAAGATATTAAGGGTTATAGACTGATTGATATTGTTGATAGCCGCGATGCACAGGCCGCTATGATGCTGGCACTGGCTGAGGGTGAAGAACTTGTTGATGTTTCCGGTACCATGGAAGTTGACACAATCGTAATCAACTATGTTTATACTCTTAAAGAAGCTAAAGTAACTGTTAAATATGTAGATAAAGATGGCAATGAAATTGCTGATAGCGAAACCATTGACGGCAAATACTTCGATTCTTATGCTACACAGGCAAAAGACATTTACGGTTATACTTTGACTGCTGCACCGGACAATGCATCTGGTGAAATGGCAGAGGATGTTACCGAAGTTGTCTATGTTTACAAGACCAAGAAGCTGAATGTTGATACCGACGGCGATGGTAAACCTGACATCAATATCGATACCGATGGCGACGGCGAGCCCGATATCAATATCGATACCGATGACGATGATAAGCCGGATATTAACATTGATACTGACGGTGACAACAAACCTGATATCAATATTGATACCGATGGTGACGGTGAACCTGACATCAACATCGATACCGACGGTGACGGCAAAGCCGACATTAACATTGATACCGATAACGATGGCAAGGCCGACATCAACATTGACACCGATGGTGATAACAAAGCTAACATCAACATCGACACCGATGGCGATAAAAAAGCTGATATCAATATTGACACCGACGGTGACGGCAAGGCAGATGTGAACATCGATACCGACGGTGACGGCATTCCGGATGAAAATCTCACCGAGGAATGGAAGAATAAACTGCAGACTGGTTCTAACGAAGTTTATCTCTTATACTTCTTCTGCACACTTGCACTGCTTTCTTTAATCTGCTTCGTTCTCGTACGCAGAAAAAAGAGCAAATCTGCAAAGGCAGGTCAGAATCGGTAAAAAATCTATATTCTGATTTAAGAGAACCATGAAATACAAAAAAATACTGAAAAATTTTGTTAGTGTTCTTTTAATTGCTGTGTTTGGATTTAGTGTATATAAGATCTATACGATTACTAAAACGCTAAGAGATGTAGATCGGACTTACCAACAAATCCAAGAAGAATATATCGTCAAGTCTCCGGCCGAATCAAATGGTTCGGCTGGAGCATCAGAAAATAGTGAACCCAATGAAAATGCGGAAGGCTCTGCCTTCCGCATTCGTTGGTCTGAACTGTTAGAAACGAATTCTGATGTGGTTGCTTGGATCTA
Organism: Clostridiales bacterium; assembly: GCA_022791195.1. GTDB lineage: Bacteria > Bacillota > Clostridia > Oscillospirales > CAG-272 > CAKSEI01. The sequence goes on from JAAVYP010000025.1 coordinate 5,474, forward strand.
TATTCCTGATACTCATATTAATTATCCTGTTTTGCAGGGAAAAACCAGTGACGAGTATTTAAGACGTGATTTGTATAAAAATTATTTGGTTGCTGGCTCTATCTTTGTGGATAGTTATAATGCCAAACCGTTTGTTGACTATAACACGGTTATTTATGGGCATAACATGCAAAATGAAACGATGTTTTCTGAGCTCCGGAATTATAACAAAAAAGATTTCGCACAGGCGCATCCAAAAGTGTTGATTTACCAGCCAGACGGAACTTGTCTTACTTATACAGTGATTTCTTTTCACAAGGTTCACGAGGCGGATGAAGAGATTTATAACACGAATGTTGTAGATCGTACGGCGTTTTTGGATTCTGTAAGAAATAAAAATCAATTGTTGAGTGTGATTGATGAAGATAATATTGAATCAATCATTACCTTATCAACTTGTACGAATGGCGACCAAGAGGAGCGATATGTTCTGCACGCAGCGCTTTTAAAAAACTCCTAATAAAAAAACAAAAACAGATGCAATTGCATCTGTTTTTTTATAAATAATAAAAATTCACCTTGTTTCGAGCTAATTCCCCAGATGCCAATACTTGGTTTAGAAGGCAAGTAAAGTTACGATAACCAGAAAGGGAACATTGTCTTTATCAACACAGGGAAAGTATAATTTTAATCCATTATCTTTGAATTTATTTTTAATATCTATCACTCTTATTAACAACAACACGAAATTTATCATTCGTCAACAAAACATAAATTTTAAGTTATTAATACACGAATGATTATTTAACAACATTTTTGCGAATCAGTTTTTGTATCATTAAATTTAGAGATTACGCAATAACCTAATCACCGAAATGAAAGTTTACGATTGCATTCGCTGTACATCGGTGAGAGATTTAGCCACAAATAGTGCTTGATAGTTTGCTTGCTGATATGAAAATACTCTGCCATGTTGCAAATGGCGTGGCAGCGTGCTTTGTTGTCAGCGATAAATGGCAGTATAGCAGACACAGCGGTAAATCTTTCATAAGCGATACGACGGCTTTCTTCGTCTAATTCTTCAACAGGGAAGAGGAAAACGCCGGTGGCCTTTGATAAATCATCGGTGCTGCATGCTGTATATTCACTCAATGCTTGTTCGCTTATCCAATGCGGTACGCTTTTGTATATACAATCCATGATGAGGACTTTGCCATTTTCACGCTTGAGAATGCGGACGATAGCATTCTCTTTCCGCAATAAATCCTCCCAAAAACACAGATTTGAAAATACACTATATCCCAGTGCAAAGGTCTTTATCACCTCCGATGCGAAAAACGCTATCATCATCAGCACCGTAAACAGTGTGTATAAAACTCCTGTTTTATTAACAACAAAGTGGCTTGATACAAGGCTTTAGCTATGGTTACAGGGTAAAAAAAGACCTTGTGGGATTACTCCTACAAGGTCTAATTTTTGATAGTGATTTTTGCCCTTTGGTTGATAAAGAGCTTTGCCCGAAAACAACAGCTGTCAAAAAATTATTTCGATTTAATGGCAGCTTGCGCAGCGGCCAATCTGGCTATTGGCACTCTGAACGGAGAGCAGGAAACATAAGTTAAACCAAGCTTGTGGCAGAATTCAATGGAGGAAGGATCACCGCCATGTTCGCCGCAAATACCAAGGTGCATAGACGGACGCTCTTTGCGACCCTGCTCGCAGGCCATTTCCATCAACTTGCCTACGCCGGTTTGATCTAATCTTGCAAACGGATCGTTTTCATAAATCTTTGCGTCGTAGTAGCTGTCTAAGAATTTGCCCGCATCATCACGGCTGAAACCAAAGGTCATCTGTGTTAGGTCATTGGTGCCAAAGCAGAAGAATTCAGCTTCTTTTGCGATTTCATCAGCAGTGAGACATGCTCTTGGAATCTCGATCATAGTTCCTACTTCATATTTCAAATCAGAACCAGCGGCTTTGATTTCTGCATCAGCCGTTTTCACGACAATGTCTTTTACATATTTCAGCTCTTTTGTATCGCCAACCAGCGGAATCATAATTTCCGGTACAATGGTCCAGTCAGCATGTGCCTGGCTGACTTTGATAGCAGCGCGAATGACAGCCTTGGTCTGCATTTTCGCAATTTCCGGATAGGTGACCGAAAGACGACAGCCACGGTGGCCCATCATCGGGTTAAACTCATGCAGGGAAGCGATAATCTCTTTAATTCTCTCCACGGTTTTACCCTGTGCATCTGCCAACGTTTTGATGTCAGCTTCTTCAGTCGGTAAGAACTCATGCAGCGGGGGATCCAGGAATCGAATGGTAACCGGATAACCCTTTAAAGCTTCGTAAAGTTTTTCAAAGTCACTTTGCTGTATCGGAAGGATTTTTTCCAGTGCAGTTTCTCTTTCTTCAAGCGTGTCTGCGCAGATCATTTCTCTGAATGCAGCAATACGATCACTCTCAAAGAACATATGCTCGGTACGGCAAAGACCAATTCCTTCTGCGCCAAGCTCAACGGCTTTTGCGGCGTCGGCCGGTGTATCGGCATTGGTTCTTACCTGCAGTTTTCTGAATTTATCAGCCCAAGCCATAATGGTGCCAAATTCACCCTCGATCGTAGCGGGGACCGTAGCAATAACGCCGTCGTAAATATTACCGGTGGAACCATCGATCGAAATGAAGTCACCCTCGTGATAGGTTTTGCCAGCCAGAGTGAATTGCTTGCCGGCTTCATCCATCACAATATCAGAACAGCCTGAAACGCAGCATTTACCCATACCTCTGGCTACGACGGCTGCGTGCGATGTCATACCGCCGCGTACGGTGAGGATTCCTTCGGCTGCTTTCATGCCTTCAATATCTTCCGGAGAGGTTTCAAGACGAACCAAAATAACTTTTTCGCCCCGGTCTTTCCACTCCTTTGCATCTTCTGCGGTGAAAACAACTTTACCGCAGGCAGCTCCGGGGGAAGCACCTAATGCGCGTCCAGCCGGCACAGCAGCTTTTAATGAAGCGGGATCAAACTGCGGGTGCAGCAGGGTATCTAAGTTACGGGGATCAATCATCAAGACAGCTTCTTCTTCAGTGATCATGCCTTCGCTGACTAAATCGCTGGCGATTTTGAGAGCCGCTTTTGCCGTTCTTTTACCGTTACGGGTCTGCAGCATATAAAGATGCTCATCCTCGATGGTGAATTCCATGTCCTGCATATCACGATAGTGATTTTCAAGCTTCTGGCAGATGCCTACAAATTCATCATATACTTTGGGCATAATTTCACGCAGCTGATCAATTTTCTGCGGTGTACGCACACCGGCAACTACATCTTCGCCTTGTGCGTTGATCAAAAACTCACCCATAAGTTTCTTTTCGCCTGTAGCAGGGTCTCTGGTGAAGGCTACACCGGTACCGGACGTATTGCCCATGTTGCCGAACGCCATCATTTGCACGTTGACAGCTGTACCCCATGAGTAAGGGATATCATTGTCACGACGATAAATGTTGGCTCTGGGGTTGTCCCAAGAACGGAAAACGGCCTTAACAGCGCCCATGAGCTGTTCGGTCGGGTCGGTCGGGAAATCACTGCCTACTTTAGCTTTGTACTCTGCTTTAAACTGGTTGGCCAGCATTTTGAGATCATCGGCGGTTAAGTCAACGTCCTGCGTAATGCCTTTCTCGGCTTTCATTTTGTCGATCAGTTCTTCAAAATATTTTTTGCCGACTTCCATAACAACGTCTGAATACATTTGAATGAAACGACGATAGCAGTCCCAAGCCCATCTGGGATTGCCGGATTTTTTGGAAATAACTTCTACCACGTCTTCGTTTAAGCCAAGGTTCAGAATGGTGTCCATCATGCCGGGCATGGATGCGCGCGCGCCGGAACGAACCGAAACTAACAGCGGATTTTCTTTATCACCAAATTTTTTGCCGGTGATTTCTTCCATTTTTTCGATATATTCCATAATCTGCGCTTGAATTTCGTCATTAATTCTTTCGCCATCCTCATAATATTGAGTGCAAGCCTCGGTTGAGATGGTGAAGCCCTGCGGTACAGGAAGACCGAGCCCGGTCATTTCTGCAAGGTTGGCGCCTTTGCCCCCAAGCAGCTCACGCATCTTTGCGTTGCCCTCAGAAAATAGATACACATACTTTTTTGCCATTTTGCATTTCCTCCATTTATAATGTTTACCTATGCTATTTGGTATTAACATAGTGGATAACAAAGAATACAACACGATCAAAAAATATTGATCGAACGAAATTGAGCGGCCGTACGGCGCTTGTCTCAATAAACTTTGCAGGGCACACCTTTAAGCGCAAACGATTTGTTTGCGCTTAAAATGTTACCTATACTTTGATTTAAAAAGTAATTATATACACATTTCATGTAATTTATTCCTATTATAGCATAAAAAGGTTTTAGTTTCCACTATTTTTGGAAAAAACTTTCATAACAGGGACTTTTCTTATTTTCACACTTGAAATTATATAAAATAAAGGTTACAATATCAATTATGGGAAATATTTTTGAATTGTTTAAGCAAATCAGTGATGAAAAAGAGACAAGAACAGGCGCCTTTGACGCTATTCTTGTGGGACTTGGCAATCCCGGCAAAAAATATGCCGGCACCAGACATAACGCGGGCTTTATGCAAATTGATGCCCTTTTGCAGACGCATGGCGTTACGAATCTTCGTGCTAAATTTAACGCTTTGTGTGGTGAGGTCACCATTCGTGGAATCAGAACGCTGGTGATGAAGCCGCAGACATATATGAATGAATCAGGCTTGGCAGTAGCGGCCGCCGCCGATTATTATCAGCTTCCGCCCGAAAAAATCATCGTTGTTTTTGACGATATTTCGCTTCCGCCGGGCGCTATGCGGATTCGCAGAAGCGGCAGTGCCGGCGGTCATAACGGAATCAAAAGTATCATCAACTGTCTTGGCAGTGAGGCTTTTCCGCGAATCAAAATTGGCGTTGGACAAAAGCCGCATAAAGATTATGACCTTGCCGACTGGGTTTTAAGCCGGTTTACCGATACAGAGCTAAAAAAATTAGCAGTTGTTTTTAAGAAAGGGGAAGAGGCGCTGGCACTCATGCTCTCAGGCGAGATTGAAAAGGCAATGAACCTGTGCAACCAGATTACAGAATGAGTGAAGTTTTTATCAAAATCAGAGAGGAACGTGAGTATAGACAGCTTTTGCACAGCATAGACGAGGGGGTTCGCTTTCACAAGGGCAAGCCGCTTCAGGTGACTGGTCTTTGCGAAGGAGCCACGCTGGCTGTTTTAACGACTTTATTACTTGATTACAAGCAAAAATATGGTCACGGCGCTTTGATTTTTGTGCCCGATGAACGCCGCGGCAAGAATCTATCCGCAGCGCTTGCGCGCTGTGGTCTTTTGTCATACTTTTTTCCGGAAAGAGATTTTGTGTTTTACAATATGACTTCTTCGCGTGAGTTTGAGCAGGAGCGGCTTCAAACCTTAGTGGCTGTTTCTGCCGGCCGCTTTGACGCGGTGATTGCAACCTTGCCGGCTGCCTTACAGATCACTTTGCCGCCGGATGTTTTGGCAAAGCGGGTCATTCACATACAAACGGGCGATACACTGGCGTTGGATGCACTTTGCGAGGCTGCGCTTGCCTGCGGCTATACAGAGAGCGAGATGGTGGATGCCCCTGGTTTATTCTCAAAACGGGGCGGTTTGTTCGATATTTACGTACCCGGTGTCGCTTCGCCCTATCGAATTGAGTTCTTTGGTGACGAGGTTGATTCCATTAGCTTGTTTGATCCGGAAAGTCAGCGCCGTACTGAGCCGCAGGAGGTTTGCGAGATTATTCCTGCCAAAGAGGTGCTGCTGGATGATGCAGCTGTAGCGGGTGTGAATCAAGCGATGGCGAGACTTTTGGCCGATGCAAAGAAAAAGGGTAAAGCGCTGCCGTCGTCAGAGCGCTTCGCGATCGAGTCGGGCGAAGAACTGCCCTGTATTGACCGTTTTATTGATTATGTTTATGAGAATAAGCAGGCTTGCCTTTTGGATTATTTCGAGCGGGACAGCTTGTTTGTTTTGCTGGATCGCGCTCAGTCTTATAAATTATATGACGCGTTTGAATGGCACTTAGCCCATCAGATCGAATCCTTGCTGGAAGAGGGACTGATCGAAAGCCAGCATGCTGTTTATGCCAAGACAAAAGCGGATTTTGAACATCGTTTTTATGCAGCCGGCGGTGTGTTTTTTGATGCGTTTGCATCCGAGGATCTGGCCGGCGCTGCCGATCTATTCACATTTCACACCAAACAAACGGTTTCGTATGCAGGGCGTCTTTCTTTGCTGGCCGAAGATATCAAAAATTATTTTTCGGCTGGCTTTGCAGTCGAAGTTGTTTGCGAAAATGAAATTTCGGTAAAACATGTCAAAGAATTTTTGCAGGAACAGGGCATTGCTTCGGTGAGTCAGGCCGACAGTGAGCGGCCGCAAAACTGCGTGCTGCTTTGCACTAATGCGTTATCTGATCAGACTGTAAAAGAGGGCTTTGCGGGACCTGGTTTTGAACTAAGCGATGCTTCTTATGTTTTGTTAAGCTTGACCGATCAGGAAGCCGTGCGCTCAAAGCCAAAAAGAAGCAAGAAAAAAGGCAGCAAGAGCGAGCGGATTTTATCCTATGCAGACCTTACCGAAGGGGACTACGTGGTGCATGCGAATCACGGAATCGGCCGGTATGTTGGACTGCAAACCATGACGGTAGACGGCGTTACCAAGGATTTTGTCAAGATTCAATACGCGGGTACTGATGCGCTGTATTTGCCGTGCAGCCAGTTGGATTTGTTATCCAAATATATCGGCGACAAAGGCGAAAACGGTCAGTTAAAGCTTTCTAAAATTGGCGGAACCGAGTGGCATAAAACCAAGGCGCGGGTTAAGGCGGCGGCCAAAGAGATGGCGGGCGAGTTGATTAAGCTTTATGCGAAACGAACCAGGCAGCCAGGCTTTGCTTATGGGCCGGACGATGAATTTCAAGAAGAATTTGAAGCGGCCTTTCCTTATGAAGAAACCGAGGGACAGACCATAGCAGTCGCCGAAATCAAGGAGGATATGGAAAAATCCTGTCCGATGGACCGATTGCTGTGCGGTGATGTCGGTTTTGGTAAAACAGAGGTGGCGATGCGGGCAGCTTTTAAGGCGGCTATGAACAATAAACAGGTAGCAATGCTGGTGCCCACTACCATTTTGGCCATGCAGCATTATCAAACCTTTACCGCCAGAATGCGGGGATTTCCCATCCGCATTGAAATGTTAAGTCGATTTCGTACAGCCAAGCAACAAGCGGACATTTTAAAAAATCTGAAAAACGGTAAAATTGATATTATCATTGCTACGCATCGGCTGCTTTCAAGCGATATTGCCTTTCGCGACTTAGGGCTTTTTATTGTGGATGAAGAACAGCGCTTTGGCGTCGCGCATAAAGAAAAATTGAAGCAGATTTCGGGCAATGTTGACGTTTTAACCCTCAGCGCTACGCCTATTCCGCGTACGCTGAATATGGCGATGTCAGGCATTCGGGATATGTCTATTTTGGAGGAAGCGCCGGAAAATCGCCTGCCAGTGCAAACCTTTGTGCTGGAATATGATGACTTAATGATTGAAAGTGCCATCAACAAAGAATTAAGGCGGGGCGGGCAAGTTTTTTATTTGTGCAATAATATTGAGCGCTTGGATCTAACGGTGCGCAAAATCAAAGCGATGGCCCCGCAGGCGAATATTGTCAGCGCGCATGGCCGTATGGAGCGGGAGGAAATTTCCGAGATCTGGGGCGAACTGCTTTCGGGCGCGGTTGATATTTTGGTGAGTACTACGATTATTGAATCGGGCGTGGATGTGCCGAATGCCAATACGCTGATTATCGAAAATGCGGATCGGTTCGGGCTCTCACAGTTGCACCAGATTCGCGGCCGGGTCGGACGATCTAGCCGGCGCGCCTATGCTTATTTTACTTATCCCAAGCAAAAGGTGCTCTCTGAAGTGGCAACAAAGCGTTTGTCGGCCATTCGTGAATATACGGAGTTTGGCTCTGGCTTTCGCATTGCGCTGCGTGATTTGGAAATCCGCGGGGCGGGCAATATATTGGGTGCCGAGCAGCACGGCCACATGGAAAGTGTAGGCTACGACTTATATATGAAGCTTTTGAACGAAGCGATTTTAGAAGAAAAGGACGAAGCCGCACCACCTATGCCTGAGTGTACGGTTGAATACGGAAAAAGCGCTTATATTCCCGAGCGTTATATTAAAAGCGCTTCGGGTCGAATCAGCGCCTATCGAAAGATTGCAGAGATCACAACCGAAGAAGACCGGTCAAACATAATTGATGAGTTAATTGACCGATATGGAGACTTGCCGGCATCGGTTTATACATTAATTGGCATTTCTTTGTTGCGCGCCCTCGGCGCCCGATGCGGCATCACTAAAATTGATTTTGCAAACGGTTGTTTTACGATGCAGCAAAATCCTTTCCATTTGGAAGCGTGGATTGCGCTTGCGGCCGGCAAGAAAAATCAAATGCGGATCGGCGCGGCCGGCAAGCCTTGTGTCGCGTTTAAACCGCACAGAACGAAAAATGCTTTTGATGAAGCCATTGTTTTTTTAGAAGAGTATATGTCGGTGGCCAAAGAGGCAGAAAAATCACATTCTGTATAAAAGAGGGAGAAAAAGCAAATGATAAGAAAAATAGGTGCGTATATGGTAATACTCAGCATGCTGCTATGCTGTTTTGTGGGATGTGGCAAACAAGATACAGTTTTGCAGTATGAGGATATCCAGTTAACCGAGGGGATGTATCATTATCTTTTTGCGTCTCTCAAAAATTATTATTTGACCACATTTACCGATATAGCGGACGATGAGGATGGCTGGAACCAGCCGCTAAGCGATACGCAGACATATGCAGAATATGTTGACCAGCAAATTAAAGAAACGATTTATCAAATGGTGATCGGGGCTGCTCTGTTTGATCAAAACGGTTACCAGGTAACAAAAGAAGGCGAAGAGCAGATTCAGGACTTGCTCGACGAGTTGATTGAAGCCTTTGGCGGGCGGGGCGCTTTGAATGCCGACCTTTCGCGTATGGGTTTGGATGATGCTGTATTGAAAAAGGTCTTTACACTGCAATATAAATATGAGCAAGTGTTGTATGACAGCGATCTTTTGCCGGTGACAGACAAAGTGCGCGAAGCGTATTATAATGAAAAATATGCTTGCCTAAAATTCATTTACATTCATTTGGTGAAAGATTATGAATACGATGAAGACGGCAACAAAAAAATCGCTGAAAACGGCAATTATGTGATGCGGAATATGACCGAACAGGAAAAGCAAGCCAAAAATGAAAAGGTGACAAAACTCGCCGAGCAGCTGAAAGAAAATCCGGAGCGTTTTGACGAGTGGTATCAATCCGAAAATGAAATGGATGTGACCTATTATCCCAATGGCTTTTATTTTAACAAAGACAGCTTGTATAAATTGCAGCTGGACGCGGTGGCGGATGTTGCCTTTTCGTTAGACGAAGGGGATATTACAACGGTTTTTGATCAGACGGGCGCTTATATTGTGAAGCGTTGTTCGCTTGCTGAGAGGGCCTATGAGGACGGCACTGATTCAGTACAGTTTGCAGAGCTTGATACAGACTGTAGAAATGATCTTTTTATTCGCACTGCCGAAGGTCAGTATGACCAGATTGAAATAAAAGAAGATGTTATCGGTCAATTGAGTGTCGTCAATGTTCAAGCGGTTGCTTATTAATCAAAACGATATGTTTACTAATAGAAAAGGAGAGGGTATAAAAATGGCACTTGACAAAGAGAAAATTGTAGAATTGTGGAATGAAAGCGCGAGCCGTGTGAAAAAAACGGCGATGGATACGAAAGACAAGGTAGCGGCACGGTATAATCTCTCAAAGCTGAATACCGATTTAGAAGAGATGTATATTACGCTGGGTATGGTGTCGCATCAGGTTTATGGCTGTACAGACAAAAATTACGATGAAGAACTGCAGCGCCTTCATAAGCAGATTGACGAGCGATTGGAGGAGATAGCAGCTGCCCGCGCAGAGTTAGAGGCGATTACCGGCAAGAAGATTTGTACCTTGTGCGGCAAGGCGGTTAAAGAAGAATATGATTATTGTCCCTTCTGTGGACAGAAATCAGCTGCTGAAGAAACACAGACGCAGCAAGAACCGGAAAATAAGGAAAACCAAGAAGAAAATTCATAAAAATACTTGTAATTTAATGGGCGATATGCTATACTAATAAACAGAGTATACAAGGAAAGGGTAAGAGAGCGGCTTAGTCGCTCTCTTACCTTTATGAAGCGTATAAAATAGCAGAAACGGAGTAGGGTGTGGCAAAAATAAAGGGAAATATTGCTTTTACGGTAAAAGGATTAATTAAAGATACAGTAGAAGCGCTTGGCTATGTGATTTGGGATGTGGAATACGTCAAGGACGGTCCTTATTGGTATTTGCGCATTACCATTGACAGGGATGAAGGAATTGATATTGACGACTGCGAAAAAGTGCATCGGGCCATTGATCCGATTATTGACGCGGCTGATCCGATTGAAGATTCTTATTATCTGGAGGTTAGCTCGCCCGGTGTAGAAAGAGAATTAAAAGAGCCATGGCACCGTGAATGTTTTCTCGGACAAAAGGTTAGTGCGAAGCTGTTTGCCGCTGTGGACGGACAAAAAAATTATACAGGTGTATTAACCGCAAGTGAAGATGAAACGATTACGCTTATGCTGAGCGATAAAACCGAAAAAAGCTTGCGCTTAAAGGAAATCTCAAAGTTAAGCGCCTATTATGATTACGAGAGTTAGGAATAAGGGGAAAGGATAAGGAGAAAATCGATATGAATGCAGAATTTTTCAATGCGCTGGATATGCTGGTGAAAGAAAAGGGAATCCCGGCGGACTATATGCTTGAAAAAGTAGAAGCGGCTTTGATTAGTGCTTATAAAAGAGACAAAGGCGGCAACAGCAATGTACGCGTCGTTTTGGATTTAGATAAAAAAGACGTAAAGATGTATCAGCAAAGAGAAATTGTGGAAGAAGTCGAGGACGAAGAAACGCAAATCACTTTAGAAGATGCAAAAAAGGTCAGCAAAAGATATAAACTGGGTGAGATTTGTGAGTCAGAGATTAAGTTCAAAAACTTCAGGCGTTTAGGCGCACAAGCTGCGAAGCAGGTGATCATTCAAGGCATCAGAGAAGCTGAACGGGGCATGATGATCAAAGAATATGAAGACAAAAAGGGTGAAATTATTACTGCAAAGGTGCAGCGGGTAGACCCGATCACAGGTAATTTGTCAGTCGATACCGGTACAAGCGTGGCGACGCTTTTAAAAAGTGAGCAAATTCCCGGTGAATTTTATCAAGTGGGCGACTTTATCAAGCTGTATGTGATTGAAGTGCGCAAGGATACCACTAAGGGACCGATCGTCTCTCTTTCCAGAACCCATCCCGGTCTTGTGAAACGGCTTTTTGAATTGGAAGTACCGGAGATACAGGATGGCACGGTCATTATTCATAACATTACCAGAGAGGCCGGTTCCAGAACAAAAATTGCGGTTGAATCACGCGATGAAAATGTTGATCCTGTCGGTGCTTGTATTGGCGCACGCGGCATGCGTATCAATCATATTGTTGATGAGTTAAATGGTGAGAAGATTGATATTATTAAGTATAGCGAGGAGCCGTCTGAGTATATCATGGCCTCTCTTTCACCGGCTGAAGTTTCAAATGTGATTGTTGATGATGAACGCTCTTGCCGTGTTTATGTAAGCGCAGATCAGCTTTCACTGGCCATTGGCAAAGAAGGGCAGAACGCACGACTTGCCGCCAGACTAACCGGCTTTAAAATCGATATTAAAACCGCTAACGGTTAAATTGTAGCAAGAAGGAGTCTAAGTTTATGAAAGCAAAGAAAAAAGTGCCAGTGCGCAAATGCTTAGGCTGCGGTGAACAAAAGGCAAAAAAAGAGTTAGTCCGAGTTGTGCGCACGCCAGAGGGCGCAATTGTATTGGATTTGACGGGTAAAAAATCAGGACGCGGCGCCTATATTTGTCCAAACAAGGAATGCTTCCGCAAAGCACGCAGAGGCAAACGCTTTGAAAAAAGCTTAGAGGTGCCTATTTCGGCCGAGGTGTATGAAGTCATTGAAAGGGAACTTGACGAGAGTGGAGAATAAAACGCTTTTAATGATTGGGCTGGCTGCCAAAGCAGGCCAGATTGCGGTGGGCACTGAATTCGTGTGCGAGCAGATCAGAAAAAAGCAGGCATGTCTTGTTCTTATTAGTGAAGAAGCATCGGCCAATACCAAGAAAAAAGTGACTAATTGTTGTACATACTACCACAGTGAATATAGAATTATAGACGCCGATCAAGACAGCCTTGGACGGTTTGTCGGAAAGCGGAGCCTTGTCAGCTGCGTAGTGGTAAAAGATGAAAATTTGGCTAAGGCCATAAAAGATAGTATCAATCGGTGTAATTAGGAGGTACCTGCATGGCTGTTAATCAAGCGTTAAAAATAAATGTAATTTCCAAGGATCTTGGCGTCAAAAGCAAAGAATTGGTTGATGTTTTTTCTGCGATTGGAATTGAAGGAAAAACACACTTTGCGGCTATTAAGCCCGAGGAGTTTGATTTGCTGATGAACCGCATGACCTTGGATCATCAAATAAGTGGAATTGATGCCTATATGAATGGAGAAATTCCGCTTGTCTACAAAGCAAAAGAGAAAGAAGCGAAGGAAACAAAGCCGTCGGAGAACACCGCGGCAGCAGAACCCCAAAAGACAGAAGAACTTAAAACAGAAGAAAAAACGCAGATAGAATCTCCTAAAACGAATAGCAATAAGACTAAGCAAAATCGGCATGCAGATGCTGCTGATAAGATGCAGCGGTTTCAGGCCCCTGTCGGAAAGGAACCGGTTAAGGCAAAGAAAAAGCCGCAGGCGAAACCTGAAAAGGATATCAAACCTGCTTTTGGCCGTCTAAAGGATGACGAACCAAAGGTGGTGCAGACAACGGATGAGACGCGCGGTAGTACGGTGGGTAAAACACGCGTGGTTGATACACGTACCTCCACGGTTGATCTTTCCAAATATGATGAAAAGTTAGACAAATATTATACCGATACGCCCAGACAATATGCTGGCAATAAAAAGAAACCAAAAAAGAAAAATCCGCGTAACGACAGACCTAAGGATAAAGATACACTGGCTCAGCAAAGAAAACATCGCCAGGAGATGATCGCGAATGCGAAAAAAGAAAAATTAAACGTAGTTGTCGGCGATGAAATTTTAGTGAGCGATTTGGCTGCACAGTTAAAAGTTACAGCCGCTGAAATTGTGAAAAAATTAATGTTGCTTGGCGTTATGGCGAGTGTCAATCAGGCGATTGATTACGATACAGCATTTTTAATTGTCGATGAAATGGGTGCAACGATTTCAAAGGCTGTGCCTGTTTCGATTGAAGAGCAGCTCTTTGAAAGCGATGAAGAGGAAAACGAGGCAGCGCTGATTGAACGCGCACCGGTTGTGTGTGTGATGGGTCATGTTGACCATGGTAAAACCTCTCTTCTTGACGCGATACGTAATACCAATGTGACTGAGGGCGAAGCCGGTGGAATTACCCAGCATATCGGCGCTTATCGCGTCAATGTGGGCGGTAAAGAAATTACTTTCTTGGATACACCGGGTCATGAAGCCTTTACGACTATGCGTGCCCGTGGTGCTATGGCAACCGATATTGCTGTGCTTGTTGTAGCGGCCGATGACGGTATCATGCCGCAGACGGTAGAGGCAATTAACCATGCCAAAGCAGCTGGGATAGAAATTATCGTTGCGATCAATAAAATGGATAAAGAGGGTGCCAACCCGGATGCGGTCAAACAAAATTTGACCAAATATGATTTGGTTCCGGATGAGTGGGGCGGCGACGTGATTTGCGTGCCCGTTTCAGCGGTAACAAGAGCCGGCATCGATGATTTGCTCGAAAATATTTTGTTGGTGGCCGAAATGAAAGAGCTGAAAGCGAATCCGGCCCGCCGTGCAAAAGGTATTGTCATTGAGGCGAAGTTAGACAAGGGCCGCGGCCCTGTTGCAACGCTGCTCATACAAAATGGTACGCTTCATGCCGGTGATACGGTCATTGCCGGTACAGCGGTTGGCCGTGCCCGTGCGCTGACTGATTATAAAGGGCAGTCGATTAAAGAAGCAGGGCCATCGGTTCCTGTTGAAATTATTGGTTTGTCAGAAGTACCTTCTTCTGGCGATGAGTTCAATGCGGTAGAGGACGAGAAAAAAGCCCGTGAATTGGCCGATCAAAGAAAAGAAAAGGCGAAGCAAGAACAGCTTTCTGCCAATGCCAAGGTATCTTTGGATGATCTGTTTGCCCGCATGAACGATGGCGTAAAAGATCTTAATATTATTGTAAAAGCGGATGTGATTGGTTCGTCTGAGGCGGTTAAACAGTCCCTTGAAAAGCTGTCAAATGAAGAAGTGAAGGTGCGCATTATTCATACCGCTGTCGGCGGAATCAATGAGGGTGACGTTATGCTGGCCTCTGCTTCCAATGCACTGATTATCGGCTTTAATGTGCGGCCGGATAAAGGCGCTATTGACTCAGCCGAACGGCAGGGCGTCGAGATTCGTACCTATCGAATTATTTATGAATGCATTGAAGAAATTGAAGCGGCTATGAAGGGTATGTTGGCACCAACCTATCGTGAAGAGGTCTTAGGTCATGCCGAGGTTAGACAGACAATTCGCGTACCTGCGGTGGGTACTATTGCCGGTTCGTATGTTCAGGACGGAAAAATTGCTAGAAATGCGATGATCCGTGTAGTTCGAGATGGCGTTGTTATTTTTGAGGACAAAATTTCTTCGCTCAAGCGGTTTAAAGATGATGCGCGTGAGGTAGCAGCTGGCTATGAATGCGGTGTCGGACTTGCTAAATTCAATGACATCAAGATCGGTGATATCTTAGAAGCCTTTAACATGGTTGAAGTCGAAAAATAAAAAAAGAGCTTTTGTGGTTATTCGCCACAAAAGCTTTTTTGTTTTTTTATGATGGCTGTATGTTTTTGATTTCTTCTAAATCTCCGCTGCACAGTTTTTCTAAATTACGGAATATTTTTTCGTCATCCCAGTTCCACCATTGCAGCTCTTCTAAATAGGCAATGAGTTCATCGCTAAATCGTTTTCGTATGATATGACAGGGGTTGCCAGCTGCTATATGATAGGGCGGAATGTCTTTGGCAACGACAGAGCTTGCGCCGATGATGGCGCCGTCTCCTATATGAACACCGGGCATAATCGTCACATTTTGTCCAATCCATACATCGTTGCCAATTACCGTATCACCCTTATAGGGAAGATCAGTTAAGGCGGGCACCGCCTTTTCCCAGCCGTGGCCCATGATATTAAAGGGATAGGTAGTTACGCTGTTCATTCTGTGATTAGCGCCGTTCATGATAAATTCAATGCCGGAGGCAATCTGACAGAATTTCCCGATGATCAATTTATCACCTAAGAATTCGTAATGATGGGTAACATGTTTTTCAAACTCTTCCGGATGGTTTGGGTCGTCATAATAGGTAAAATCGCCTATCATGATATTGGGTCTTGTAATCACATTTTTGATAAAACAAACACGGGGAATCTCTTTATTTGGAAATACATCGTTTTTGTTGGGTGCATATTGCATGGTGTTGCCTCACTTTCTTTTTTGAATGCTTGTTTTTCGTAAGTAAGTTACTGGTATGAAAAACAAAAAGCATGCGATCATGCATGCCTTTTGTTTACCTTATCCTTGCAGGGTGTGGTGTGCGGTTGTCTCAAAGTTCGCTTTCGGAGAAGAAATCAAATTTTTACGTACAGTGGCTTGCACATCCTGAATCTCTGTAAAAGAAAGCTGTTTTTCAATGGTAATGCTTTTAATCTCTTCCAGAATGTTTTTATCCGAGATCATATCGCGGTAAGTGTATTTGGGTAATATGCCATCACTGTTGGCAATGACAACAAGCGAGTGAAAAGTAATGTTATGAAAACCATCTTTCCGAAGTATTTTTTTTAGCACTTCGATCATATATTGATTTTTCTTAAAGGGATTTTCATAGGTTGTTACCTG
>JAAVYP010000026.1 GCA_022791195.1 Clostridiales bacterium
ACTATGGGACCTGGTATCAAAATTAACAGCACAAAATTGTAATTCTATTTAAAGGGTCTGCTTAGGCAGACCCTATTTTTTATCAAGCGGTGATTGGATATACCAATGAAAAATTTATATTTTTTTCTTTTGCTTTTTATTATTCAGTTTTTGTTATCATGCGTCGTGCTTTCATTTGTTGGCATTTATGCGGCTATTTTTTCCTATGTGTTGCTTGTCTTAATTTTGGTAAGATGGCTGCGAAAAGAAAAAATACAGTTTATTGTTTCATCTGATTTTAGAGCAATTGCTTTTTATACGATCGCTTTTGCAGGCGTTATTTTATTAAGCTTGCCGCTTCGTTTTATGATAGAAGCGGCGGTTCCTGCACTTTGTTTAAAACTCAATATCGTTTCCGCTTTTGGTGTGCAAGCCTACATAATTAAAATGTCTTTGTATATTCTATCCTTTGCTGCGATGATGACTTGTTTGTGCCGCGCCGCCGTGACTTGTGCAAAGGATTTTCGTTTACTTGGTCAAATGCTGTTGTGCGGCGGTTTTATGGCGGTGTTTTCGTTTAGTATACCTGCTTTATTATCTAATTTTTTGTTGGGCGCGTTTCTGGGATGGTTATTGTATCGATCTGGTAATCTTTTACTTTGCTTTTTTTACACAGCGTTGTATCGGGCTGTTTTCTTACTGATCGACTTTTATTCCGATCAAGCCGGAAAGCCATATGGACAAATGATGACGGGTTTATCGATTGCTGGCATGTTTTGCCTTTTTTTAGGTATGACGCTATTATTTACGTATTTTGCTGATATTTTGGTGCAAAAAAGAAAGTTGCGCGCTAATATGCTAACGGTAAGCATTTGTATTGTTTCTGCGTTGCTTATTGTAATCGGCTGCGCAATTACTCAATACGCGAATATGTAATGATTGTGTCGAATAATGAGGACGATTATTTTCGTGCTGGATGTTGAAGTTTTGACAAAAAAATGATAAAATATACACAAAGGTACAAAGGGAACTTTGATTTGAAAATAAAATGTTTTGATTTAATCATCATAGCCTTTTTTGTTTAGTAAGCGCTGGACTGTGGGGCGTGAAATTAATCGCCAAAACAGAGCAGGCAGTTGCTGTTATTTACTATAACCAGGAAGAATATACATATGATTTAAATGAAAACCAAGTGCTGGCGATTGATTCATCGGATATTCATCTCATTCTTCAAATCGAACAGGGAAGCGTTTTGCATACCAGCCGGTGTGCTTATTGAATTTCAACAAGAGAAAGAGGCCGCATATGGCGCACTTTGGTTCAAATCATGCGCAAAGGTGATTAGCGCGACTATGGTATTGATGTTTCATATATCGAATCTCTGGTTTATGAACGCATGGATACCTAATTTATCTTTTCGTGTCGCGCTTGTCCAATATAGCAATTCTTTATTTGTTATGAGAGCAGATGGCAGGCTTTCTTTGTTATGCTGATGAAAGTTTTTCTTTCTGCTTTTTGTTTGGTGCAGGTATTTCCTTGTAGCTTGCCATATCTGGCGGCATTTTTCTGCCGATTGCGCTAAAACAGACCGTTATGAGCAAACGATGGATACTATTATCTCAATTTAAATTGCAGAGTCAGAAAAGAATGAGGTGTATTTTCAGGCGTGTGAACGGATGATCAGCGAAATAAAAAAACATTTTTCAATGATGCTTGCAGCCAGTGAAGCAAGCCTCTTTTATTCATCAAATGCAGACCTTAATTCAGAATCCTATGAGTTTCAAGAACTGGTTACACAGATACTTTCTATATCCGAATAAACAAACGGCACTCGCAAAAGAAAGGGTAACATGAAGCAAACAAAAATCATATCAAAAGAAGAAATAGCCCAGCAGCAGGCTTATGCGGCCCAGGTAAAAAACAGATTACAGGGAAAAGGAATGAAAGCTCATATTCGCACCTATGGCTGCCAGCAAAACGAGGCAGACAGTGAACGGCTGGGCGGTATGGCACTGGCTATGGGCTATTCGTTGACAGATGATGCAGAGCAAGCAGATTTGATTGTGGTTAATACCTGCGCTGTCAGAGAGCACGCAGAACTCAAAGCGCTTTCGATTACTGGTCAGTTTAAGCACTTAAAAGCCAAAAAACCGTCGCTTTTGATTGGTGTGTGCGGCTGTATGGTTTCGCAGGAGCATAGAAAAGAGAATATTAAACACAGCTATCCGTATGTTGACTTTTTATTCGGTACCAGCATGTTATATCGTTTTCCTGAAATCGTGTTAACAGCGCTGTGTGAAGAAGGCAGGCGGTTTTATTTAGATGATAATACTGGCAATATTGCCGAGGAAATACCCGTTCATCGGGAAAGTGATTTTAAGGCATGGGTGAGTATTATGTATGGCTGTAATAATTATTGCACATACTGCGTCGTGCCCTTTGTAAGGGGCAGAGAGAGAAGCCGGAAAAAAGAAGATATTCTATATGAGGTCAACGATTTAATTCAAAAAGGGTATAAAGAAATTACCCTGCTTGGGCAAAATGTAAATTCCTATGGTAAAGATTTATCGTCTGATTATGATTTTGCCGACCTTTTGCAGGAAATTTGCCGGATAAAAGGCGATTACTGGATTCGTTTTATGACAAGCCATCCTAAAGATGCTTCATTTAAGCTAATTGATACAATCGCCGCATATCCAAACATCGCAAAACAATTTCATTTGCCGCTGCAGTCGGGTTCAGATGCGGTGTTAGAAAAAATGAATCGGAAATACGCCCGTTCCGACTATGAGAAACTCGTTTCTTATATGAGAGAGAAAATGCCCGAAATTGCGATTACGAGTGATATCATTGTTGGTTTTCCCGGAGAAAGCGAACAGGATTTTGAAGATACGCTCGACGCCCTAAAAACCATTCAATACGATAATATATTTTCGTTTATTTATTCGCCGCGTGCTGGCACGCCAGCGGCTGTCATGCAAAACCAAATTCCGGAAGAGGTCAAAAAAGAGCGTTTTGCCCGCTTGCTCTCGGTACAAAGTGAAATTTCTAAAACTAAAAATGAACTTTACCTTGGTCGTGTTGAACGTGTGTTGGTAGAAGGGCACAGTAAAACTGATCAATCCATGTTGACCGGGCGAAATGAAAAAAACAGGTTGGTACATTTTAAGGGCGGCGATGCTTTGATCGGTCAGTTTGCCAGTGTAAAAATTACCCAAGCGGATACCTATGCGCTCATAGGTGAAATATACGAATAAAAATTGCTGTTTGGGGCATTCCATTTAAAAAGCAAAGAATAAGGAGAATGACATGGTTGAGATAATGAAAAAGGCCGCCGAATTAGGCAAGCTTATGAAAGAAGATCCGATTGTGCAGGCGCTTTTAGAGGCTAAGGATGCATATGAGCATGATGAGCAGATTAATCGTTTGTTTACTGAATATAATGTGCAGCAGCAGGCGTTAACACATGAATATGCAAAAGAGGAAGTTGACGCTGTGCTTGCGGGTCAAATTAATCACCGTATTGAAACTTTACAGGCTGAAATCACAGCGCATCCGCTATTTGTTGCCTATGGAAAGGCAGAAGAAGAATATATGGAATTCATGAAGAGCGTTCAGGATGAAATTTCTTTTCAAATTACCGGTCACCGGTCTTGCTCAGGACAATGCTCGACATGTTCGTCAGATTGTCAAGCGAAAGATAAAGCGCACGAATAAAAGCGAATCTGTTTACTTTGACAGTAAATAAAGCCAAAAAATAGACGGAAGCCGACTTGTTGCTGCAAGAAGATAATTTTGCGGAAGAACGGAGATTGACATGTTTTCACCAATGATGCAACAATATTTAGAAATCAAATCGAATTATGCCGATTCTATTTTGTTTTTTCGGTTAGGCGATTTCTATGAAATGTTTTTTGAAGATGCTAAAACCGTTTCCGCTGAATTGGGACTTACGCTGACAGCAAGAGACAGCGGAGAAGAAGAGCGCGCGCCCATGTGCGGTGTTCCCTATCACAGTGCAGATTCCTATATTTCAAAATTGGTTGGTCTTGGCCATAAAGTGGTCATATGTGAGCAGATGGAAAATCCCTCTGAAGCCAAGGGACTCGTCAGGCGCGAGGTAGTCCGTATAATTACGCCAGGCACCGTGACTGAAAATACAATGCTGCAGGACAACAAGAATAATTATTTGTGTTCTATATGTTTGGAAGAAGGGGAAGCGGCGCTTACGTTTGCCGATGTATCCACTGGTGATTTATATACTACAAGAGTGGTAGGCGATCAGATTTCAGAAAAGATAGTGAATGAGCTTTCCGCTTATTCACCGTCTGAGGTGATTTTAAATATAGCTAAGCGGTCTAATCATGTTTTGTATGATTACTTTTTTTCGCGTCCGGCCTGCATGGTAAACGACGAGGCGCGGGATCGTTTTGAGATCAGCATGGCAGACGAGCTTATTTATAAGCAATTTTCCAAAAAGCCGGCAGAGCTTGGGCTTGTTTCCAATGCGCTTATTGCTGCTGTTGGTGCAATGCTCAGCTATATTAACGAAACGCAAAGAACACAAATTTCTTATATAAAAAATCTAAATGTATATGCAGATAACGAATATTTAGAGATTGATATCAATGCAAGAAGATCGTTAGAGTTAACTGAAACGATGCGCAACAGGGAGCTGCGTGGCTCTTTGCTGTGGGTGTTAGATAAAACAAACAGCGCCATGGGTGCGCGTGTTCTTCGCAAGTGGGTCGAGCAGCCGTTGATGAAAATTGATGAAATTGACGAACGCTTAGACGCAGTGGAAGAGTTGTATAACAACATGATTCTTCGCTCAAATATAGCCGATACTATGCGCAGTGTTCGTGATCTGGAACGTTTAATGACAAAGGTTGTTTATGGCAGTGCCGGCGGTAAAGATTTGCGGGCGATAGCCGATACGCTCTCTTTGCTCCCTGGCATGAAACATCTGTTAAATGATGTTTCTTCGCACAATTTATGTATAGCCAAAGAGGCGCTTGGTGAACTGGGCGATGTGGTAACTCTGATTAATCAGGCCATTGTGGAGGATCCGCCCTTTTCCATACGCGACGGCGGATTTATTCGCCGCGGATACCATGAAGAGGTTGACCGGCTTCATGATATTTTAGAAAATAGTAAAGGCTATATTGAGTCGATTACAGCACGCGAGCGTGAAGCCACTGGTATTAGCAAGCTGAAAGTCGGCTATAATAAGGTGTTTGGTTATTTTATTGAGGTAACGAAATCGAGCGTTCATCTTGTACCTGATACCTATATACGCAAGCAGACGTTGGCAAACTCAGAGCGGTATATTACCGATGAACTTAAAAATTTAGAGGCAACAATTCTTGGGGCCGCTGAAAAGGTGAAAAACCTGGAATATGAATTGTTCTGTGAGCTGCTGACACAAGTCAAAGTCAATAAAGAACGTATACAAGAGGCCGCCAGAGGGCTTGCGTTGTTGGACGTATACTGTGCACTGGCTGAAACGGCGTTTATCGGCAACTATGTTAGACCCGAGATGAATGCTGGTAAAGCGATTGAGATTGAAGAAGGGCGGCATCCGGTTGTTGAAAAATTATGTGCTGACCGTTATTTTGTGCCGAATGACACGTATTTAGATACTGAAAAAGAACGTCTGGCTTTGATTACCGGGCCGAATATGGCGGGTAAATCAACGTATATGCGGCAAACGGCTCTACTTTGTATTATGGCGCAGATTGGCTCTTTCGTGCCAGCTGCGAAAGCGAGACTCGGCTTAGTCGATAAAGTCTTTACCCGGGTGGGAGCATCTGACGATTTAGCGTCAGGTCAATCGACTTTTATGTTGGAGATGAATGAAGTTGGCTATATTCTCAAAAATGCAACCGAACATTCCCTCATTATATATGATGAAATTGGCCGTGGCACCTCTACTTTTGACGGCATGAGTATTGCAAGGGCTGTGGCTGAATATACTTGTCAAAAAATTAAAGCAAAATGTCTCTTTGCCACCCACTATCATGAATTGACCGATCTTGCTCAAGAAGTGCCCGGCATTGTCAATTATCATATTGCGGCGAAAAAGAAAAACGACACGGTAGTTTTCCTTAGAAAGATTATTAAGGGAGCTGCCGATGACAGTTATGGTATTGAGGTAGCAAAATTAGCCGGACTGCCCGATTCGGTGATTCGCAAAGCGAAAGAGGTGTTGGCTGGGTTGGAAACAGGCGAAACGAATGTACAGACAAAATCGGTCAATATACAAGAATCAGTTGAGCAAAATGTTACTTTTGAAGATTTGGCTATTCAAGAAGTTAAAGACAAATTGATGCAGACATCTGTAGAAACGTTGACACCAATTGAAGCCATGAATTTATTATATCAATTAAAGAATATGCTGGCATAGTGTCAGCACGGAAAAACAAAGCAACAAAAAATATTAAATCAGTATTACATAGGAAGATGAGATTGAAAAACAACTTTTTCGATCGGCAGGTTTTGCACTGCGCCAGAACTTGGGTCATATGATATTCCTTAAAACAATCGCAGTATGGAGGCTATAAATGAGAGAAATCAATGTGTTGGATTTTCAGTTAGCCAACTTGATTGCCGCCGGCGAAGTGGTGGACAGACCAGGTTCGGTCATTAAAGAATTGGTCGAAAATGCGATCGATGCGGGTGCGACAACAATTACCGTGGAAATCAAACGGGGCGGTATCTCTTTTATGCGGGTAACGGATAATGGCAAGGGCATGTCACCTGAGGATGTACCGTATTGCATTAAGCGTCATGCAACCAGTAAAATTCGTACAGCCGCTGACTTAGATCAAATTGGCACGCTTGGCTTCCGAGGTGAAGCATTAGCCGCCATTTCCTCTGTCTCCAAAATGACGATTTTAACCAAACAGATTGAAAATTCAATGGGTACGTTATTAGAATGTGAAGGGCCAGAGGTTTTGGAAATTACCGAAACCGGTTGTCAAAACGGCACAACGATTTTGGTTGAAGAGTTGTTTTTCAATGTACCTGCCCGCCGAAAATTTCTGAAAAAGGATGTCTCTGAAGGCTTTTATATTTATTCGGTAATGGAAAGATTGGCTTTTTCAAGGCCTGATATTGTATTTAAATATATTGCCGATGGGGCACTAAAATTTGCAACGCCCGGTTCCGGTAAGCTGTTAGATACTTTGTATGCTGTTTTAGGCAAAGATTTTGCTGATAAAACCATTCCGATTGATACCAGAGAAGATCGGATTCACGTACATGGATACATAGGGACACCCGAAAATACGCGCGGCAATACCAATTTACAGGTGTTTTTTATCAATCACCGATTTGTAAAGAGCAAAACGGCTTATGCGGCCATTAAGCAAGCATTTGATTCTTATATTGCTTCAGATCGCTTTTCCTGCTGCGTATTGTTTGTAGATGTTGATCCGCGTTTTGTAGATGTGAATGTGCATCCGTCAAAATTAGAGGTTAAATTTTCAAGTGAAAAGTTAATTTTTGATGTGTTGTACTTTGCAATTCGTTCAGCATTGGCGAAAAGAATCAATCGGCCGCAAGGAAATTTTAATGTACAAGCGTCCAGAGTCATTAACGCATTTGTACCCGTCGAAAATACAGGGTTGCGCCGGCCGGCACAGCTTTCTATCAACGATATGGGGCCAAATGTATCAAGTGTAATCGACGAGACCAAAAAAGACGACGATACGGGAAGCGGTTCCTCTGGCGGCTATTCCAATCTGGATTTTGTTATGCCAAGTATTCAGTTGGAACCGATTCATCCCGACCGAGTGGAGGACTTTTCGTGGGACGAAATCGAACTGCCCCGCAGAGCAGACCGGCTTGACGGTGCGTTGCAGCCGTTGCCGGAATATCGTATTGTTGGCGAGTTATATTCTTCTTTTATCGTCGTGGAATTAAAGGAAACTGTTTTATTTATTGATAAGCATGCTGCGCACGAGCGAATTTTATTTGAAGATATGAAGCGTAACATGCAGCAAAGTAAAGTAGATTCACAGATTCTTTTACTGCCTGTCGATATATTGCTCGGTGCGGAGGAATTTGGCGCTTTTTGCGATTATGCTGAAGAAATTCGTAAAATTGGATTCGATTTTTTAACTAATCAAGATGCTTTGTCTGTACAGGTAACGCAAATTCCTACTCAAATTCAAGAAGAGAAGGTAACTGATTTTATACAAGGCATGGCTGGTATGTTAGTGCATGGAGCAACATCCGTAGAGGTATCCAAAGAAATTTTATATGAAAAAGCGCTTTATCAGGCTTCGTGCAAGGCGGCCGTCAAAGCGGGCAGAATTTACGATGATGCTTCTGCCAATTGGATTTGTGAGCGTGTGCTGGTGCTGCCCAATATCAAATATTGTCCGCATGGCAGACCTGTGGCTTTCGAGATTACCAAAATCGAATTAGAAAAAATGTTTAAGAGAAGATAATATGGCACATAGCAGGATAGCTGCCGGAACGGAGAAAGTATGTTTACATTGCTAAAGCAGGAAAAAAATGCAAGACGAGGTGTCTTTGAAACTGTTCACGGGACGGTACAAACGCCGGTATTTATGAACGTAGGTACTTGTGCGGCCATTAAGGGCGGTGTTTCGACACAAGATCTGAAAGAGATTGGCTGTCAGGTGGAACTTTCTAATACCTATCATCTGCATATACGTCCTGGCGATACAATCATCAAACAAATGGGTGGCATCCACCGTTTTTTCAATTGGGATCGTCCGGTACTGACCGACAGCGGCGGTTTTCAAGTGTTTTCGCTTGCTAAGCTGCGCCAGATCAAGGAAGAAGGAGTTTATTTTTCTTCTCATGTAGATGGCAAAAAGATTTTTATGGGTCCGGAAGAGTCCATGCGTATTCAATCGAATATAGCCTCTACTATCGCTATGGCATTTGACGAATGCGTAGAAAACCCCGCCTCTTATGAATATGCGAAAAATTCTTGTGAGCGTACAGTACGCTGGCTCGTGCGTTGCCAAAAGGAAATGGCAAGACTCAACGCACTGCCCGATACGATTAACCCCCACCAGATGTTGTTCGGCATCAACCAGGGTAGTACATATGAGGATCTTCGCATCGAAAATAT
Organism: Clostridiales bacterium; assembly: GCA_022791195.1. Lineage (GTDB taxonomy): Bacteria > Bacillota > Clostridia > Oscillospirales > CAG-272 > CAKSEI01. The sequence goes on from JAAVYP010000026.1 coordinate 9,092, forward strand.
GAAACAGATTGCTTCTTTTGGTTTAGACGGTTATGCGATCGGCGGCTTAGCGGTAGGCGAAAGTGCAGAGGAAATGTATCGCATTATTGAAGCGGTAGAGCCTTTTATGCCGAAAGAGAAACCACGGTATCTAATGGGTGTAGGAACACCAGTTAATATTTTAGAGGGTGTATACCGCGGCATTGATTTTTTTGATTGCGTTATGCCATCAAGAAATGCGCGCCATGGCAACCTGTTTACCTGGAACGGTAAAATCAATCTGTTAAACGAGCGTTTTGCCTTGGATGATTCGCCCATTCATGAAGGCTGTGGCTGCCCGGCCTGTCGGCATTATTCGCGTGCCTATATCCGTCATCTTTTCAAGGCCAAAGAGACGTTGGGCATGCGGTTGGCTGTGTTGCATAATCTCTATTTTTACAATGAATTAATGGCTAAAATCAGAGAGGCGCTGGACAATGGCGCTTACGAGTCTTTTTATCGGCATTATGTGCCGATTCTGGGTTCCAGAGTTTAGTACACCGCCACATGATATCTATATAATAAAAAATGTCAGGTAACTACCTGACATTTTTCTGTATTTATCACCAGTTGTCTTTTTCGGGATCAGATGGAATGACTTTTTCCATAGCAGCAATAGCACATTCGATCATATCATCATCGGGTTCTATCACGGAGATATGCTGAAGCAGCATGCCGGGAAAGGAAATGATTTTGGTAACTGCATTGTCCCAGCGGCCGGCTATTTTAATTAATTCATATCCGATACCGACAATTAACGGCAATACCAAAAGCTTTAACAGCACCCGATATATGCCGAGTATTTCCACGCCAAAAATGGTTTTGGGTATAAACATGGAAATAATAATGCTGACCAACAGAATTAAAATCATAAACGAGGTTCCGCAGCGGGGATGATATTTCTTTTGTCGGCGTATGTTTTCAACGGTTAGCGGCTCGCCTGCTTCATAGCAAAAAATCGTTTTATGTTCCGCACCGTGATACATAAAGGTGCGCCTAATATCTTTCATCAAACGCATGCAGGCCATATAACCAACAAAGATGACAATTTTAATCACGCCTTCAAAAACACTTTTCAATACGGAAGAATCCGGAATCGATGGAAAAAGTATACGCAGCCATTCAAATAATTTAACCGGAAGGAACATGAACAGCCCGACGGCTAAACAAACTCCTAAAACAGTGGCGATGATCATCATTAAACCCATGATCCATTTGTTGTTTTTTTCTTTTTCAGGATTCTTTTCCGTGGAAGTCTCTTCAGCTTCGATTTCATCTAACCCCGCGATTTCAGCCGAGCGCATCAAATATTTATAGCCTAACTTAAAGGACATGATCATATTATAAATGCCCCTGATCAGCGGCAGCTTTAGTATACGAGGTGCTTTTGATGCTATGGTGGGTTCGGTTTCGATGATAATCTCTCCCTCTGGATTTCGAACAGCCATAGCGGTGATCTCAGGTCCGCGCATCATAATCCCTTCGATGAGGGCCTGACCGCCAATACTTGTTTTTTTATTCATATAAATCTCCATTCCGCCGCTTTATGCGACCCTGTTAAAATAGGATGGTCCTGATTTGTTGTATAGATTACATTTAATACATTTATTTTTCCTAATATAGGATATCATATCTGTAATATAATATCAAACATCAAGTTTATTTTTTATCATAAGTAAAATTGGTTATTCGAAGCAAATCTTTATTGTCTTTATTATAATTAATAGTATAACATTGATTCTTGTATATTTTATTAATATAGAGAAGAATAAATCTTGGAAAACGACAATATTTATGGTTGCTATTTATCCGTCTGTATTGTATAATAAAAGTAAATCAAGATTTAGTTTTATGATTTCCCTTACCGCTCGTTGTGTGCATTGTTGCGGCACCAGAACTGGTAAACTTTATGGCTGTTGAATTTTTATTGTATAATCAATAGGGAGCCAAAAATTTTCGGGGCTGTTTTTCCTCGGAAATTTTATTTTATGTTTTTAAACAAGTTGATTAGGTATCGAACATGTTAGAATATTGTAAGCGCAATCATGTTTTATGGAAAGCAGCAGCACTTATCTTATTTTTTGTTCTTTTGTTTGTCGCTGCTTTGATTCGCTTTTTGCCGTCATTCGGCTTTGCTGATTTAAGCAAAGCGGAACCTGTATATAAACATGATAAGCTATATTATAACCATTTATCCCGAAAAGAGCAGTTTTTATATGATGCCCTCATATCGGCGATTGATCTGCACAAAGAGTATACCGATGAAATACGATATGTGTTTTCCTCTGCTGAATTTAACAATGTTGTACAGTTTATTATATCGGATAATCCAGAATATTTTTATGTAGATTATAATCATATTGAATCTTACGTCAGTGAGACCCACACAAAAGTGAAATTGGCTTATTATAAAAGCAGGGAAGAAGCTGTTCATATGCAGCAGGAATTGCAGACAGCTATAGCACCAATGATTGAGCAAACAGCCTCTTTTGACAGTGACTTTGATAAAGAACTGTTTTTGCATGATTATTTGGTAGAAACCTGTACGTATCTCACCGATGAGCCGGAAGATAACGAAAGCTATCTTTATAATACGGCTTACGGTGCTCTTGTTTTAAAAAAAGCTTATTGTGATGGCTACGCCTTGGCTTTTAAGCTATTAATGAATCAATCAGGTCTTTTTTGTTCCACAGTAAGCGGATTTGCTAACAATTTGCCGCATATGTGGAATATAGTCTATATCGACGAGCATTTTTATCACGTAGATGTAACTTGGAACGACGCCGATATGACATATGGCAAAAATATGATCTTTCACGGTTATTTTAATCTGAGTCAAGAGGCGATTGCACATAATCATACTATTTCTTATGAAGATGTTCTTCCGCTTGCAGAAGATGACACTAACTATTATGAACATGTGGAATTAAATGCACATACCAGAGAAGAATTGGCCGATATTATGTATCGTGCGATGATCAATGCACTGCAAAACGATCTTGATTATTTTGAAATTGGTTTAGACTATGAAGAGGCAAAAAGCGATTTTAACAGCCTTTTCGCAGACACCGTTGAACAAATTAATCAAGAGGGTGCTTACATGGTAATTAATGCACATAGAGAATATGCATGTTCTTATGATGCCAGATTTTTGAATATAGAATTTTATCGCGGATGATATATTCATCACCGATTAGAAGTGTATAACAGAAAGGAACAGATATACATGAAAAAAATAGCAATCTTAGGTTTTGGTATTGTAGGCGGCGGCATTGCAGAGGTTTTAGAGCAAAATGCAGATCAGATTGAGCATCAGTTGGGCGAAAAAATAGAAATCGGATATATTCTTGATAGATTGGATTTTAAAGGAACTAAATATGAATCCAAAATTGTTAAAGATATACAAACAATTTTGGATGATCCAGAGGTTGCATTGGTAGCAGAAACAATGGGCGGTCTGCACCCTGCCTATGAGTTTAGCTTATCTGCCTTGCAGGCAGGCAAAAGTGTAGTTACCTCAAACAAAGCGGTGGTGGCTAAATATGGAGCCACCCTCTTACAAACGGCCAAAGAAAATGGAGTTCGTTATTTATTTGAAGCCAGCGTGGGTGGCGGTATACCGATTATTCGTCCTCTGTGTGATTCGTTAGCCGGCAATAAAATTAGCTCGATTACGGGTATTTTAAATGGTACTACGAATTTTATTTTAAACGAAATGGAAAGCAAGGGCGCTTCCTTTGAAACGGCTTTAGCGGCAGCGCAGAAAAATGGATATGCGGAAAAAGATCCCACCGATGATATAGAAGGATATGATGCAAAACGCAAAATCTGTATTTTAGCGGCACTGGCCTTTGGCAAAATGTATCCGGAAGAAGCGGTTGCCTGTGAGGGAATTACAAACCTTGATCTGCGCGATGTGGAAATTCTCTCTGATATCGGTGCGAAAATTAAGTTAATTGGACATGCGAAGAAAACGGACAATCGTTTGATTATGTATGTACGGCCATGCGTGTGTCTTGCAGATAATCCGTTGGCCTCTATCAGCGGCGTGTATAATGGTATTATGGTTGAAGACAACGTATTGGGCCAAGTTATGTTTTATGGAAAAGGAGCAGGACGTTTGCCTACGGCCAGCGCTGTTGTTTCGGATATTTTAAATATTTTAATCAGTCCTTCAAAAGTAGATTTAATTAGCTTTCAAACGGGAAATAAAGAAGAACTTTGCAAAGACAAAAGCGGCAAGCATACGTTTTATATTCGTATGGAGCAAGAGCCTGTCGGTTATTCTTACAGAGCGCTAAATGGGGCATATCTCGTTGACGATATCAGCCGTAATGAAATTGAAGAAAAATGGAAGCCAACAGCGTATTATCAAGTGCTCTAAAGCTTGATAAATGAAGAAAAATTGCTTTTGTAAACTAAATGTTAATAATTCCCATTTCTATTGATTTTTATAGGATAAAGATTTACAATATGAACAGTAAAATTAGCACTCGGATCAAACGAGTGCTAAAAGCGTTTTTTAAGCGCTGTATGATTAGAGGAGGAGTGTACGATGAATTTAAAACCTTTGTTTGATAAGGTCGTTTTGAAAATGACCGAAGCGGAGGAAACAACAAAAAGCGGAATTATTTTAACAGCTTCCGCTAAAGAAAAACCGCAGGTTGCTGAAGTAATTGCCGTAGGTCCCGGTGGCGTCGTTGATGGCAAAGAGATCACGATGGTTGTTAAACCTGGTGATAAGGTGGTTGCCAGCAAATATGCAGGCACTGAATTTAAAAGCGGTGATGAAGAGTACACAATCGTTAAACAAAGCGATATTTTAGCAATTGTAGAATAAGAGGTGGAGAGATATGTCTAAAGAAATTAGTTATGGAATTGAGGCCAGAAATTCGCTTCTTAAAGGAATAGATAAGCTGGCCAATACAGTTAAAATTACATTAGGCCCTAAAGGAAGAAATGTCGTTCTTGACAAAAAATACGGTTCACCGTTAATTACAAACGACGGCGTGACTATCGCAAAAGAAATTGAGCTTGAAGACGCTATGGAAAACATGGGCGCACAGCTTGTCAAAGAAGTCGCTTCTAAAACAAATGATGTGGCTGGTGACGGTACAACCACCGCTACACTTTTGGCACAAGCATTTATTCATGAGGGCATGAAAAATGTTTCAGCCGGTGCCAATCCCATTGTGCTTCGCAAGGGTATTCAAAAGGCGGTTGACAAGGCAGTTGATAAGTTAACTTCTATTTCTGAAAAAGTAAAGGGAAGTGACGACATTGCCAGAGTTGCCACAGTTTCGGCTGGTGACGAAGTGATCGGTAATTTAATTGCCGACGCGATGGAAAAGGTAACGGCTGACGGCGTTATTACTGTTGAAGAATCCAAAACAGCAGAGACCTATTGTGAAGTAGTAGAGGGTATGCAGTTTGACCGCGGTTACCTCTCTCCCTACATGGTAACGGATACAGACAAAATGGAAGCCGTTATCGATGATGCTTACATTTTGATTACCGATAAGAAGATTTCCAATATTCAGGAGATTATCGGTCTGCTTGAGAAAGTTGTTCAATCAGGTAAAAAGCTGATTATCATTGCTGAGGATGTTGAAGGCGAAGCGCTGACAACACTCGTTCTCAATAAACTGAGAGGTACGTTTGTTTGTGTAGCTGTTAAAGCACCTGGCTTTGGCGACCGCAGAAAAGAGATGCTGCAGGATATTGCTATTCTGACCGGCGGTGAAGTGATTACCGAAGAGTTAGGTCTTGATTTGAAAGAAGCTGATATTGCTCAACTCGGACGGGCACGTCAGGTTAAGATCACAAAAGAAAATACCATTATTGTGGATGGTGCTGGTGATAAGAATGCTATCTCTTCCAGAGTAACACAGATTAAATCGGCTATTCAAACTTCTACCAGTGATTTTGACAGAGAAAAATTGCAGGAAAGACTGGCTAAATTGGCCGGCGGTGTTGCTGTCATCAAAGTTGGTGCTGCTACCGAATCTGAAATGAAAGAGAAGAAGCTCCGCATTGAGGATGCTTTGAATGCAACCAGAGCTGCTGTTGAAGAAGGCATTGTTGCCGGTGGCGGAACTGCTTATCTGAATGTTATCTCTGAAGTGGCAACTCTGTTAGACGGTGCAGAGGGCGATGAAAAAACAGGTGTTCAGCTTGTTCTGAAAGCGCTTGAGTATCCGGTAAGACAGATCGCTGAAAACGCTGGCTATGAAGGTTCTGTCATTGTTGACAAAATCAAAAACAGCGGCAAGATTGGCTATGGCTTTGACGCTTATAATGAAACTTATGTTGACATGGTTGAAGCGGGCATTGTTGACCCAGCTAAAGTAACTCGTTCTGCTTTGCAGAATGCGGCCTCTATTGCCAGTGTTGTATTGACAACTGATGCGGTTGTGGCAGATAAACCGGAACCGCCGGCACCGGCTGCACCGGATCCTTCCATGGGCGGCATGGGCGGTATGTATTAAATAGAAAAAGATGTGAGTTGATAAACTCACATCTTTTTTAGTGCAAATGAAGTTTTAAGTGCTTTATTTATCTTATAAAATTGCAATTCAAATGAGTATAAAACAAAAACAGAGAGCAATTTAAAGCTCTCTGTTTTTGTTTTTACTTATACTTGCGTTTTCTTGCCGCTTCTGATTTTTTCTTTTTCTTGACACTGGGCTTTTCATAATGCTCTCTTTTTTTCAGTTCAGAGAGCACTCCGCTTCGAGCACATTGTCTTTTAAATCTGCGA
>JAAVYP010000070.1 GCA_022791195.1 Clostridiales bacterium
ATACATCCCTCCTAAAACCGTATTGGACCATGCATGAAGCAGTATAGAAACCCATATGCTTTTCGTAATTTTGTGCGCAGCCGCTAATGTGATTCCTAATGTGACACAAAAAAGTGTAAAGGCTACGAAATGATAGGAACTTTGTGCCGTGTTTGGAACCAGCCACAGAGGCAGGTGCCATATACTCCATATGGCTCCCTCAATCAAAGCTGCAATAAGAAAGGGAAATCTCTTCTGCAGCAAAGGCTGAAAAACGCCTTGCCAGCCAATCTCTTCTAAGCCTCCACCCAAAATCATCATTGGCATAAATAGAATATACATATACCACGGATTGCCAGAGTATTCTTCCTGCAAAATACAGGCGCAAAACTGGACGAGAGCAAAAAGGATGAGGACCAATATGCTCCTTCCGGCGTTTGGGGGTTGAAAAACCTTTTTGATAAAGCTTTTCACGGTAGCCTGGTTATATTTTCTCTCAATGATAAACGCTGCATACGCCGGAGCCATGCCGGCACCAAAGCCGATAACAGCAAAATGCAGTATTTGTGCGCCATTACCTCTGATCAGCTGAAAATGATATAGCAGAATCAACGCAAACTCGGTTCCCCATGCTATGAGAAAAGAATACAGCAGGAATAGCAGCATTGATTTACGTTCTATCTTACTTAATTTATTATTGCCTGAAACCATCTTTTCCTCCTAAATCACTATCAGATTTCCATTCTTTCAACTTTCCGTACCATATTGAATGTCAACAAGAGCCCCATCACGAGTATTACAGCTGAAAGACCAAGCACCATCGTAAAGCTTTGATTGATATCCGCTGCCAGATTCACCAACAGCATACTGAGCAGTATCGCACTGATCACTGTCATTGAATTGGATTTCTTTATAAACCCGATGCGTAAAGAGCAAAGTGCAATCCCATCTGTAAGGCATGCCAGTACGAACGCATTCCGATACGCTAAAGCAATATCTATAAACTGCAGATTATCATTCACCAGTGAGAACATACGACCTGTAATTGCAAACACAATAAAACCGCCAAAAGCACATACAAGTACGGTGATAGAAATGAATAACAGCAACAGTTTGATTTTAGCCCATACTACGCTCTTTCTGTCGATGGGGTAAGTGAACAAAAGGATTGCATTTGCGCCGCTGTATTCCTTTATCACATACCGATATCCCATGGCAGATGCCAAAGCTGAAAATGCCATCAGCCCTACTGCCCCGTCCATAGCTGCTATTCCCGAATAAGTTGAAAACAGCTCCACGGCGTTGGGATCTGCTGTGCCAAGACTTGGCACCCAGGCAAATATGTAAGTCAGCCCTAAAAGACAGACGAAAATAGCGAATGCAGCATAACAGTAGGATTTGACATCTGTTTTTTTCAGTTCTAATCTCAGTAAATTCATCCTTTTGCACCTCCGCTCATAATATTGAAGAAGTAATCCTCTAAGCCCTCCGGACAGGTCCTCCTTACTTCTGAAAGAGATACTTCTTCGGCAATACTCCCATTCACCAACACACCCACCCTATCGGCGATATGCTCGATCTCACTTAATATATGACTGGAAATCAACACTGTCCTGTCATAATCTTTGACCTGAGACAAGAACAGTTCCCGCATTTGCCGGATACCCATAGGATCCAGTCCGTTGAACGGCTCGTCCAGCAACAGAAGCTTCGGTGAATGGCTGATTGCCCTCGCAATGGCCAGCCGCTGCTTCATACCAAGAGAAAACTTTGAAACAGGCTTCCTTCCAGTATCAGTAAGACCCACCAGCAGCAAACTGCTGTCAATGGCCGCCATATCACAGCCCATATAAGCTAAATGAATCTCCAGGTTTTCGCTCGCTGATAAATGCTCGTAAAAGACCGGTGTTTCAATTAAGACGCCCATCTCTTTCAGGAACTTTTTATTCTGAGCCTGGATGACTCCTCCGCCGAAACGAATGGTTCCGGCAGTGGGCTGCAGCAAGCCGGAAATCAATTTGAATGTGGTTGTCTTCCCGGCACCGTTCGCCCCAAGAAGTCCATAAATCGTACCGCGTTCCACATTCAAATTCAAATTCCGCAATACTTCTTTTCCATCAAAGGATTTTATTACCTCGTGAGTTTGTATCATCTCGTTTCCTCCCATGCCTCTTGTAATTCGTTCTCACAGAACGGCTTTGCCTCCAATTTCGTCTTGCACCCAAGCCGTTTGGCAAAATACCACATTGCAAATCTTTGCACATACCGGAGCGGTCCGTTCGACATGCGAATCTGTTTCTCCGAAAGATATTCCGGTGTGGAGAATGTTTCTATGGTTTCCGGCCGGAAAACACCGTTTTCTCCAAATAGCCGTCCAATCTCAATAAATGGCTGCAATAGCTTGCCCCCTATTTTCTCACCCATCAGACTGAGGCCAAACATATCTCCCTTGATGAACGTCCCGCCATATCCACATCCCAGCTGTGCCGGCAGCGTCTTTAAGAATTCTTCGCAGCAACGCCCCTGCGAAACTTCCGGAAATCCTCCCTGCAGGAGAAAGGAAATCCGGGTTCCCGGCCGTTCCTTTGCAGATAAACCCGCTAAAAACTCCAGCATGATCCCCGGCACATTCTCCACATAGAGTGGCAGGGCAAACAGGATATTCTGATTTTCTTCAAAGGCAGTCTTTGCACTCTTCCACTGCTTTCGGTCTGAGAGATACCAAATCTCCGATGTATTACCACTGCTATTCAGGCCCTCACAAAGGGCGGCAATAATCTTCGCAGTATTACTCCTGGACTGAGTACGGGCTGCGCCACTGATTATCACTACATGCATATGTCCACCTCCTCATAAGACTCAATAGGGAATGCTCCCAGGCTGATTCCATGGAAATTCAGGCAAAACCTATCCATCCAATGTGTTAAGTAAGCCTGATTTCCATTACCTGCATACAAAAGCCCGAACCGGAACTCTTTTTTGTAACGGGGAACATGACGGGTCTGCCCATCTTCAACCCGGGTATACATGGTCGCCATCGGCAGTATCCGGTCTATAACATCTTTCATTTTATAATCAACAAATCCCAGTGCCGTGTCCGAAATAAAAACGGTAACATCATATTGCAGGTAAGCCTTAAGGATTTGTTCGTAATCGTCTTTGACAGCGCAAATACCAGGCGTTTTTAACCAACAGGCATTGCAGCCTATACAATGCGTTATCTTCATATCTTCCGCATAAAATGTCTTACACTCGGATGCCTTTTCTGCAAGGCAGCAGATTGCTTTTTCCGCCAACGGATGATCCTTGGGCAATGTACTGATCATAAGCAGCCTCATTCTTTTTCTCCCTTCCACTCAATATGGCCGAAAAAAACACCGGCCTTACAAATAATACTATAAGGCCGGTGGAAACCCCCAAGTCAAGGGAGAAATACTATTTATTTTTTCCTTATTTTAGCGGAACCCATATCTCGTAAAAGTGTTTGTCTGCATCTCCATTCAGCATTGCCATACGGACAAAGATATACACCATACCGCGAAAGTCTGCCTGATTCTCTTTTGCCCATGCATGGCACAGAGAAAACATCCTTTCAGGAACCGAAGTGTCGTTGTTGTCTGCAAGCAATGTAGTATACAGGCATTTTCCGTGCTCCAGATAAACATTCTGCTTCTCATGTTCAACTTTTCCGGCAGGCTTTACTACGTACATTTCAGAGCCTATATAACCTGTTTCATCAAATGTACGCGCCCGAACCATGCTTGAAAGAATATCCTCGTCCTCTATGTTGAGAAATCGCAGCACCTTATCCCTGTACTCTCCAAAGGAAGCTACGGAAGGAAAACGCTCCGCCACATAATAAGGTGATAATTCCCGGATCTCAAGCTTACCGATATTCTCAGAAAACTCCCGATAGAAACGCTGTGTCTCCTTCAGGCGCTTCTGCATCTGGGAAAGCCGGTTGATCTGAGCCTGCAGGCTGTCTGACTGCTGCTGAAGCTTTACAGCATATTCCTCCGGTTCCGCTTCCAGTATTCCTTTGATGGCAACTGGTGAAAATCCCCGTTTCTTATAGAAATCAATTGTCATCAGACGGGACATATCAAACAGGTCAAATTCACGGTATCTGCTATATTG
>JAAVYP010000027.1 GCA_022791195.1 Clostridiales bacterium
AAACCGGATTTGAACGTTGACACAGATAACGATGGCAAACCGGATGTGAACGTCGATACAGACAAAGACGGGAAACCGGATGTCAATATCGATACAGATGACGACGGCAAACCGGATATCAACATCGATACAGATGACGATGGCAAACCGGATGTGAACGTCGATACAGACAAAGACGGGAAACCGGATGTCAATATCGACACAGATAACGATGGCAAACCAGATGTAAACATCGATACAGACAAAGACGGGAAACCGGATGTGAACATCGACACAGATAACGATGGCAAACCGGACGTCAACATCGACACGGATGACGACGGGAAACCGGACGTCAATATCGACACGGATGACGACGGCAAACCGGACGTCAACATCGACACGGATGACGACGGCAAACCGGACGTCAATATCGACACGGATGACGACGGCAAACCGGACATCAACATCGATACAGACAACGATGGCAAAGCCAATATCAATATTGACACCGATGGCGATAGAAAAGCCGATATCAACATTGACACCGATGGCGATGGTAAAGCAGACGCGAATATTGATGTTGATGGCGACGGTATTCCCGATATCAATATTATCGGTGCTGAACCAAAAAAAGACCCGCCGGTCAAGGAGCCTCCTGTGACTTCTGATGATTCGCTCACAAAGCTGATGCTGGCTATACTTGGATGTATTCTTTCAGCAACGGCGCTGCTCCTTTTAACAAGGAAAACCGAAGACAAAGCATAAATGACGATGACCTTTTAAGATGAAAAATGATGCCCTTTGTATGAGGGCATCATGAAATAGCTATGTATGAAGAAAGCGGCTTTTGGCCGCTTTCTTTTTTGCAAATTCAGTCGAATTAATTCCATCCGCAACCGCAGCGGTTTTGACTGCAACCGCAGCGATTTTGGCTGTATCCACAGCGGTTTTGACTGCAACCGCAGCGATTATGGCTGCGTCCACAGCGGTTCTGGCTGCATCTGCAGCGGTTTTGACATAAACAGTTAAAAATCATTTCTTTTCACCTTCCTTATCGACTGTATTTTCATTATATGATGGCCCGGTGAAAAGGTGATAGGTAGTAGGGACGCAAAAAGAAAAAGACAGCATATGCTGTCTTTTTTGCTTTTAATAGATCATGCTGCCGGTAACGATATCTGAAAATTTGAATACATCCAGATAAGGAATATCGCGCGGTTTGTCGTAGCAATAGAAGTCGAGCACCGGCTGTTCCACTTCTTCAATTTTGTCGTATTTGCCGGCGCAGTAGTCTTTGAGTCTTTGTGCGGCTGAGCGCAAACGCTCTTTGGCGCCGCCCATGTAGATTTCCTGCACCTCAAAGCCCAGGGTTTTGTTTTCGTAATACCATTGATCCCGGAAGGCGTCTTCATATAATTCAAAACGGTTCAGAATTTCGGGAATCCGTTCGTTGGCGATGGCAAGCAGTGTCTCCTTATCACCGGCTTTATATGCTTTGCGTATATCGAGCGAAAGAGTAGCTTTCTTTTCCAACACCGAGCAAAGCAGGCCGAGAGAACGGAACATGTAGCCGAAGCGTTCATGATCAGCGCGGGCCAATAATTCTTCTGTGTGTTTTTTGTAAAGGGCAGGGTCCTGTTCGGTAACATGCAGGTCCATAATGCCGCCAAGCGGATCGTTGAACAGCAGGTATTTGCACTGTGATGTCGGATATGGCTTTTCGGGGTCATAATTGACGCCATGGTTCGGGCAGTCTAAGGTCAAAAAGTCTTCTAAAGAGAGACCGTACAGCTCTTGCAGACGCTGATCCAGCCATTCGTTTGTCACTTCATCCTGATAGCAGTATTCAGCAAACTGCAAAAGCGCCGGAATCACAGAGAATTGCGAGGCCTCGCCGCCTTTATCGCCCCAACCGGTCGTAAAGACCGTTTTGACCTTGTGCTTTTTGCACATTCTTAAATGGCCGGCGCTGTTCTTAAGCGAAAGCGTGTTGTTGGGCGCTTGACCGATCCATTTCCATGCGCCGCCGGCAAAGGCAAATTCGCCGCCGAACTGCTTGTGGCATTCCATCATGTTGTCAGCGGTGGCCTCATCGCAGTAATAGTCCCAGTAAATCGGAATGACTTCTTTGGGCTTCGCGTTGACCGACTCTTCGCTGAGACGCTCGGTCGCGGTGTAATAACCGCCGCCCAGCTGCGCGCGGAAGAACATGTCGCTCCACATCATCGTGGTAAAGCCATAGCGCTTTGCGATTTCCAGCACCTTGTCCAAATGCATGTGCATAAGCTCGGTGACTTCTTTTTTCTCTCCGGTTTGGGTGAGGTATTTGCCGCGGCCTACATTGTGTGCCTCGTCAAGGCCCAAATTGATGCGGCGGCTGGTGAAGCATTCGGCGCAGGTTTTCAGCATAGCGTCGATTAAGTCGTATGTCTTGGGATCGTTAATGTTTAAAATGTAGTCGATATCGCGAATTTCCTCAAAAGCAACCCATCTGAAAATACCATTTAAATGGGCGAGCACCTGTATGCAGGGAATCAGTTCCATACCGAGAGAAAGGGCGTAAGCGTCCAGCTCTTTCAGCTCTGCTTTGGTGAACCGGCCGCGCATGTGGCCGAAATAGGGATATTCTTCAATTTCATATGTATCTTCGGTATACAGCATCATGGCGTTGTAGCCCATGGCCGATAAATTCCGCATGAGTCTTTTGGCGCCGTCAATGCTGAGCACGGCGTTGCGAGAGCAGTCAGGCATATAGCCAAGTGTGTCGAAAGAGGGTTCTTCGGAAAGTGTTTCTTGCTCAGATTTATAGAAAGCAGGCAGTCGGCCAAGCGCTCTGGTAAAATCAGAAATTTTGTTGTATTCGATTTTTACGCCGTTGTTTTCTTTAACTAAGCGCAGTCCCTTCTCTGTTTTCTCGGCACGAACCGGGATCGTTCCGCCCAGCTGCACGCCGGTTTCGATAGAGAGCTCATTAATAACATAAGCAAGCTCTTTTTCGCCAGTGAATTGAATTTGCATGTTGTTTTCATCCTTTCGGTTTGGCAAGCTGCCTTGCATCATGTTGCCTTGTTTGCAGGGTCTTAAAAATTGACCGTTGCAAGCTGTTTCGGTTTATGATATCATTAAACAAGATCTTGCCGATTGTATTTTGATTAAGATTTGGTGTCATGTTACCATAATTTGTGCCTATCGTCAATATGAATTTGGTAAATTGCCGAAAATAATTAAGGAGAAAAAATGCAGCTAACAAATCCCTCTGAAATTAAACGAATTATGGACAAGCACGGATTGGTGTTTAAGAAAAAATTTGGACAAAATTTTTTGATCAATGCGGCTGTTCCAGAGCGCATTGCCCAAGCGGGCGCCGGTGAGTATACATTGGAAATCGGACCGGGCATCGGTACGCTGACAAAGGAACTGGCACAGCGCAGCAAAAAGGTGGTGGCGGTTGAAATCGACTCGGGACTCATTCCGGTTCTGTCGGAAACGTTGGGTTCTTGCGCCAATGTCAAAGTAATCGAAGATGATATTTTAAAAGTGGATCTGGCAGCACTTGTCCGGCGTGAATTTCCGGAAGGACGGGTGAGCGTATGTGCCAATTTGCCCTATTACATTACAACGCCTGTACTCATGCACTTGTTGGAAAGCGGCGTGCCGTTTGCTTCGATCACTGTGTTGGTGCAAAAAGAGGTGGCCGATCGCATTTGTGCGCCGGCCGGCCATTCGGATTACGGGGCCATTTCAGCGGTGGTTGCTTATTACGGCAAGGCCGAGAAACTCTTTCGGGTTTCTGCCGGTTCTTTTGTACCGGCGCCCAAAGTGGATTCAACGGTGATGAAGTTGACTTTGTATGATCATCCGCCTGTGGAAGTGGTGTCAGAGCAAAGGCTGTTTCGGATGATTAAGGGCGCCTTTGGCCAGCGCCGCAAAACGCTGGTGAACGCGCTTGGCGCATCCTTTTCGGATATTGGCAAAGAAAAGATCGGACAGATCATTCAAGCTTGCGGATTCGATAGCCAAGTGCGCGGAGAGAAGCTAAGTATCGAAGATTTTGCTTGTCTTGAACGGGCATTTGCGAAAATAAATTGAAAAAATTGTTAAAATAATCACAAGTCTCTTGCAGTTTTGCGGCAAGAAAGGTATAATGTAATCTGGAACACGATTGAATTTAACAGAAAAAATTATGTTAATGGAGGAAAGATATGACAAAGTGTGTCAACAAGCATGTGAATGCATGGATTGATGAAATGGCCGCTATGACAAAGCCAGATCAAATTGTCTGGATAGACGGCAGCGAGGAGCAGGCGCAGAAACTGCGGGACGAGGCATGCTCAACCGGCGAAATCATTAAGCTGAATCAAGAGCTTTTACCCAACTGCTATCTGCACAGAACCGCAGTGAACGATGTAGCCCGTGTGGAGGGCAGAACCTTTATCTGCACCTCGAAAAAAGAGGACGCCGGCAATATCAATAACTGGATGGATCCGAAAGAGTGCTATGACAAGCTGTCCAAGCTGTTTGAAGGCTCGATGAAGGGCAGAACCATGTATGTAATTCCCTATTCGATGGGCGTGGTTGGTTCTGACTTTGCTAAAATCGGTATTGAGCTGACCGATTCAATTTACGTTTGTCTCAATATGTTGATTATGACCCGCGTGGGCGACCATGTGTTAGAGGCGCTTGGCGATTCAGCTGACTTTGTAAAAGGTCTGCATGCAAGAGCCGACGTAGACGAAGAAAATCGCTACATCTGCCATTTCCCAGAGGATAATACCATCTGGAGCGTCAATTCAGGATACGGCGGAAATGTTCTGCTTGGCAAAAAGTGCTTTGCCCTGCGTATTGCTTCTTATCTGGGCCGTAAAGAGGGCTGGATGGCTGAGCATATGCTGATTCTGGGCTTAGAGGATCCGAACGGCGATATTAAATATATCGCAGCGGCGTTCCCGTCTGCCTGTGGCAAGACCAACTTGGCCATGCTGATTCCGCCGGAATATTACAGAAACAAAGGATATAAGGTTTGGTGCGTAGGCGACGATATCGCTTGGCTGCGTGTCGGACCGGACGGCAGACTGTGGGCCGTTAACCCTGAAAACGGATTCTTCGGTGTTGCACCCGGAACAAACGAAAAGTCCAACCCCAATGCACTGGCTACCACCAGAAGAGACACCATTTTCACCAATGTTGTGCATGATCTGGACAACAACACCGTTTGGTGGGAGGGCTTGGATGATAACCCGCCTGCAAATGCGATTGACTGGAAAGGCAATCCGTGGGATTATAAAAAATACGACAAGAAAGACAAGAGCACCTGCGGCGCCCATCCGAACTCTCGCTTTACCGCGCTGGCTAAGAACTGCCCCTGCATTTCAAGCGAGTTTGATTCACAAACAGGCGTGCCGATTTCTGCGATTGTCTTTGGCGGCCGCCGTGCGAAAACAGCACCGCTGGTTTACCAGTCAAGAGATTGGCAGAACGGTACCTTTGTTGGTTCGATCATGGCTTCTGAGACAACCGCAGCTGCTTCGGGCGCTGTCGGCGTAGTACGCCGCGACCCGATGGCGATGAGACCGTTTGTCGGCTATGATATGGGCGATTACTTCCAGCACTGGCTGAATATGGGCAAAAAGATTCCGAATCCGCCGAAAATTTTCCATGTAAACTGGTTTAGAACTGATGAAGAAGGCAAGTTTATCTGGCCGGGCTTCGGTGACAACATGAGAGTGCTGATGTGGATTTTGGCCCGCTGCGAAGATAAGGTTGAGGCTGTGGATACCGCTATCGGCTTTATTCCGAAAGCAGAGGACATCAATATTGAAGGCTTGGATATTGGTCTTGATACCATGAAAGAACTGCTCAAGGTCGATACACAGAGCTGGAAAGAGGATGTAGAGAACATCAAAGCTTTCTATAAAGAAATTGGCGACAGAGTGCCGGCAGAGTTGTATGACGAGTTGGCTAAACTGGAAGAAAATTTGAGCAAATAACGAATAAAAAAAGAGGCGGCTTGACGGCGCCTCTTTTTTACAACAAGAACGGTGCACTTTTAAGAAAAGAGTCGCTGTATGGAGGTTTGACATGGTTAGACATGTGGTTATGTGGAAATTTAAAGAGGGAACAGAGAAAGAGGCTGAGCGTTTTTTGACCGGTCTTGCGGCGCTCGACGGCGTGATCGGCGAGATTCGCTTTTCACAGGTGGGCCGAAATGAAAATCCGGAGAATGATTATGACGCGGTGCTGATTGCCGATTTTGATGATTTTGATGCGCTGGAAAGATATCAAAAGGATCCGCGGCATCAGGCGGTCGCGGCGATATGCAAATCCATTCGCCTAAGCCGAACCGCTGTTGATTTTGTTTTATAAAAAAGAAAATTCTTTTTCATAAATATGAAAAATGTTTGCATGGATTGGTTGACTTTGCTTGGGA
Organism: Clostridiales bacterium; assembly: GCA_022791195.1. Classification (GTDB taxonomy): domain Bacteria; phylum Bacillota; class Clostridia; order Oscillospirales; family CAG-272; genus CAKSEI01. The sequence continues at coordinate 6,410 of JAAVYP010000027.1, forward strand.
ATGATGATACAATTAACCTAAATTTTTGAGGGAGGAATCGGATATGAAGAAGCTTTTTGCATGGTTCTTGGCTGTCGTTCTTTGTGTTGGCTGCATGTTTGGTGCAGGGATTCTTTCTTCAGCCTTTTTTCATGTGGAAGAAGGCCCGGTAACGCTGCCGTGGAGCGCTGAAACGGATGGAATATTCGTTGGTTGGTCGGCTATGGTCGGTATGACGCCGATCCTGCTTCCGCCCGGTGCCGAATATAGGGCACAGGGAGAAATGGTTTTTAAACCGGTGAGTCTCTCTATGTATATGGAATCTGCCGGATCAATCCGCACTGAAAATCCAGCCGGCCTGCGCTTTACGACCCAGGTCGATGCGAAGGGCTATGCGGCCTTAAAATCGTCAGGTGCATCATTTTCCTTTGGCGCACTGGTTGCCCCGACCGATTCGATACAGGATGAATTTACCATTGCTGCGTTCGAGGCTGCCGGACTGCCTTATTTAAAAATTGAAGCTGAGGTATGGCGGACACCGACTGCCTATACCGCCGTGCTGGCTGATCTGCATGAATCTAACTATATGCGTTCTTTCTCGGCCGTGCCGTATTTGGAAATTACCTATTCAGATGGTTCTTATGGCATTTTTTATGGTGAGTACGATCCCTTTGCACATTCAGCATCCGTTTACCCGCTGGCCGTAGAGGCACTGGCTGATGAGATGGCTTATACCGATGATCAGCGCGCTGTTTTTCAGCAGTATTATGACGGCGTTGGCGTTTCTGTTCAGCTGCCGCCGGCTGTTGTCGGCGCCGTGCCGGAGGATGCCTATTCAGGTATAGAGGGCGCTGTTTATGATGTGTATACCGAGTGGCTGTGTCAGTTTGTCGAACCTATGCATGATTGGTTTCAAAGTGACTTCGGCTATCAGGCAACTGTGACCGTGGTGCCTGCCCCTGGTGCTGTGTTTACAGAAAACACAAAGCTGTTTTTGAACGGCGAACCCCTTTTGACAGGCTATACGCGGCAAGACCACGTTTTGGTCATAACCAGGCGATATGCCTTGGGCAATTATACCTGGGCATATTAAGAAAAATTGGCGTGAAAATACGAATTGTCCGCTTATAGGGACTCAGTGCTATGCCTGCGCTTGCCTAAAACGGGTATCAACCCGATTTTATATGCATTTGCATACCCGGTTAATATAATTATTATTTGTGCAGCCGCTGAAGCGGCGGAATGGAGAGTAAGATGCGCGATACACTAAATGTAAAGTTTATTTCTTCACTTGAAAAATGTTTTCTCGATGAAAAATTTGAAGACAAGCCGGCTTTAAAGTCAATCTCTATGCTGAATAACGAGCATCTGTCGGTGCAGTATTTAATGTACGAATCAGATTTATCGGTTCAGACCAAGCTGGTGTGCAAGGTAAAGGTGGTTTCTGATTTAGCAGACTGCATCAGTGTGCGGGGCGTAGAACAGGTTAACGTCTCTATGCCGGTGGCCAAGGGCTGGAATGATGACAATTATCTGCGTAAAACGCCGGGTTTATATCCGGACCTTCTCACCCCTTTGCGGTATGAGGGCAGCGCACTGGCGGCTGTTGGTGAGTTGCGCTGTTTGTGGGTGGATATCCGCCCGAACGGACAGTATGCAGCCGGTACCTATCCGGTGACTATTGAGCTGTACGATGAGCAGGGGGAAACGCTGTATGCTTCCGCCTCGATCGATGTTGAGATTGTCGGCGCCTCTTTGCCTGAGCAGAAACTGATTTATACACAGTGGTTCTATGCAGACACCTTGGCTGTGTATTACAATGTAGAAATGTTTTCAGAGCGCCACTGGGAAATTATCGAAAATTATATTAAAGCAGCGGTAGACGGCGGAATCAATGCGATTTTGACGCCCGTGCTGACGCCGCCGCTTGATACGAAGGTCGGTGGTGAGCGTCCTACCAACCAGCTGGTTGATGTGTACGTCAACAACGGCGTGTATTCATTTGGTTTTGACAAATTAGACCGGTGGATTGACCTTTTGCTAAAATACAATGTGAAAGTGATTGAAATAAGCCACCTGTTTACCCAGTGGGGAGCGGAGCATGCGCCTAAAGTCATTGCCACGGTTGATGGCGTGACCAAAAAGATATTCGGTTGGGAAACCGATGCACTGAGCGATGAATACGGCGATTTCTTGGTGACTTTCTTACGCGCGCTGCTTGCTTATCTGAAAGAAAAAGGCGTCGATCAGATGTGCTGCTATCATATTTCCGATGAGCCGCATTTGGATCACCTTGAAAACTATATCGCTGCTAAAAACAAGGTGCAGGAGGTCTTGAAGGACTATCCGATTATTGACGCACTGTCTGATATCGATTTTTACAAAACCGGCGCCGTTGAGCATCCGGTACCCGGCAACAATGCAGTAGAGGCATTTATCCAAGAAAAAGTGGAGCATCTTTGGACTTATTATTGCTGCTCTCAGGCGGTCGATGTTTCCAACCGCTTTGTGGCAATGCCTTCTGCCAGAAACCGGATTATCAGCACACAGTTCTATAAATATGATATTGAGGGCTTCTTGCACTGGGGCTTTAACTTCTACTTTAACCGTTTCTCCGATTCGCTTGTGAATCCGTATCAAGATGCCTCGGGAGACTATTTTGTACCGGCCGGTGATGCGTTCAGTGTCTATCCTAAGGCGGACGGAACCGCACTTGATACCATCCATTTTCTTGTCTTTAAACATGCGATTGAAGATTTGCGCGCCATGGAGCTTTGCGAGTCTTTGTATGACAAGGATTTTGTGATGGCGCTTATCGAGGGTGATCTGGACGAAAAAATCACATTTTCAAAATATCCGAAAGATGCACAGTATTTATTGACTCTGCGGGAAAAAATCAATGCGGCGATCAAGGCAAAGCTGTAAGACGAAGTATTGCGATATCAGTTAAGAATAAATGGAATTAGCGGGTCACATTTGTGACCCGCCTATTTTGTTTGCTGCATCGATCCGTCGGCTGCGTCCGGCTCATCTTTTTCAGCAGGGCAGATGCATTTTGTTTTTGCCAATTTATTATAGTAAAATTAACATCATTTCATAAATGTGGCAGAGAGTGTTCTGTTGACTTTTGTCGCAAAAAATGATATGATAATTTATTGAAAACAAGAGGAAAAGAGTGTATGAAAATGACAAAAATCGATATATTTTCGGGCTTTTTAGGCGCGGGCAAAACAACGCTGATTAAAAAATTAATCGCCCAAGCTTATGCGGGCGAAAAAATTGTGTTAATCGAAAATGAATTTGGCGAAATTGGCATCGACGGTGGTTTTTTGAGCGAAGCCGGCATAAATATAACTGAGATGAACTCGGGCTGTATCTGCTGTTCTTTGGTGGGCGATTTTACAAAGGCGCTTAGCAAAGTGATTGAAGAATATGCACCCGAACGCATTATTATCGAACCCTCCGGCGTGGGCAAACTTTCGGATGTTGTGGCGGCTGTGCAGAGCGTGCCGATGAAAGACGTGGTGTTAGGCGCACGTGTTTGTGTAGCCGACGCCAAAAAATGCGTGATGTATGCAAAAAATTTTGGCGAATTTTTCAATAATCAAATTGAAAATGCATTTGCTGTCATTTTAAGTCATACCGGCGGCCTTGCGCAGGACAAGCTGGACAAAGCGGTTGCTGTGGTGAAAAAACTAAATCCGAATGCGGTTTTGGTCACCACCGATTGGGATCAAATTGACGGCTCGCAAATCAAAGAGGCGATTGAAGGCGGAAATGAGCTTGCCAAGACCATGATGGAAGAGATGAAGGCAGAGCATGATGTTTGCCCGACTTGCGGTCACCACCATGACGAGCACCACGAACACCACGAACATCATGAATGTGAGCATGATCACGCCCATCACGAGCATTGTCATGCGCACGAACATGATCACGAACACGATCATTGTCACGAACATGAACATCATCACGATCATGAACACCATCATCACGAAGGATGCGGTTGCCATGGCGAGCATCATCACCATCATGCCGACGAGGTGTTTGAGAGCATTGGCGGTCAAAGCGCCAGACGGTATACAAGGGAAGAAATTCAAAATGCACTGAACGCGCTGGAAAACCAAGAAGCCTATGGCATGGTTTTGCGGGCAAAAGGCATTGTTGAGAGCACCGACGGCAGTTGGATTCACTTTGATTATGTGCCTGGTGAGCCGGATGTACGAACCGGCGGGCCTGATACAACCGGCAAAATTTGCGTGATTGGTTCGGGGCTGAATAAAGAAGCACTGAAAGAACTGTTCCGCTTCGATTAATCAAAGAAGTGTGTATAAAGAGAAATTACAAGGCAAGATCGCACAGAAATCGGGCACAAACCGTTTTCAGAGATGATTTGTGTCCGCTGCGCCGGCGGCATGGACACAAATGCAAAGAAAGGCATGGTTATAAAGAATGGAAATACCTGTTTATCTGTTTACCGGTTTTTTAGAAGCGGGTAAGACGAAATTTATACAAGAGACGTTAGAGGACCCGCGTTTTACCGACGGTACATCAACCCTTCTTCTCGTTTGTGAAGAGGGGGAGACCGAGTATGATGAAAAGCGCTTTCCGGCGGACGGTGTGCACATTGCCTTCATTGAAAATGAAGAGGATTTAACAGAAGAGAAAATCAAATCCCTTTGCGTCACCTATCAGGCGGAAAGAGTGCTGGTCGAGTATAACGGCATGTGGAAAAACAACTCCTTTTTTAGCGCCATGCCCAAGGACTTTGTGATTTATCAGGAGATTTGTTTTGTGGATTCAACTACTTTTCTCATGTATAATCAAAACATGAGAGCACAGGTTGTGGATAAATTCAGCACGGCCGAACTCATTGTATTTAACCGGTTTATGGATAAATACGGCAAGATGGAATTTCATAAAATTGTCAGGGGACTCAGCCGGTCAGCGAATATCATCTATGAATATATGAATGGCGAGGCCGTGCAGGATGATATTGAAGACCCGCTGCCCTTTGATAAAGAGGCGGACGCGTTTGCGGTGCAGGATGCAGACTATGCGTTGTGGTATCGGGATTTTGGCGAAAACCTGATGGATTATCAGGATAAAACCGTTACTTTTACGTGTATTTTTTTACGGGATGATTCCATGCCGGCGGGTTATCTAGCTGCCGGTCGGCCGATCATGACTTGCTGTGTTGATGATATACAGTTTTCCGGCTTTGTGTGTCATTTTCCGGGCGGAGAGCTGCCGGCCGAACAAAGCTGGGGGAAATTAAAAGCTAAGATCGACATTCGGTTCAGCGAAGTATACGGACAGGAAGGGCCTGTGTTAGAGTGCCTTGAGGTGACTCCTTGTGAGAAGCCGGAACCGGAGGTAGCAACGTTTTATTGATGAGAGGAGATATGCCTTATGACTGAACTTAATACCCGCTATTCTTTGCCGTCATTGGGCATTGACATTGGATCAACCACAGCCAAGGTGGCTTTGATTGAAAACGGAAAGCTGATTTATGAGCGTTATGAACGGCATTACTCATTTGTCAGACAAAAAACATTAGAGATGATCCGAGATATGCGCGAGCTGTTAAGGGGCAAGGATTTTACCGTTGCTATTAGCGGCAGCGCCGGTCTCGGTGTTGCAAAAGCGGCCGATATTCCCTTTGTGCAGGAGGTATTTGCGACAGCCGAGGTGGTACGGCAATTAGAGCCGGATACATATGCCGTCATTGAACTGGGCGGCGAGGACGCGAAAATTATTTTCTTCCAGGGCGGCACAGATGAGCGTATGAACGGTTCTTGTGCAGGCGGCACAGGGGCTTTTATCGATCAGATGGCTACGCTGTTGGATGTATCGGCCGGCGAGTTAGACGAGCTTTCGCTGCGCCATGAAAGAATTTATCCCATCGCTTCCCGCTGCGGCGTGTTTGCCAAAACCGATATACAGCCGCTGCTGAACCAGGGGGCCAAAAAGGAAGACATAGCCGCCAGTATATATCAGGCCGTGGTTAACCAGACGATCGCCGGTTTGGCGCAGGGGCGCAGCCTGGATGGCAAAATCATGTTTTTGGGCGGCCCGCTCTATTTCTGTAAGGGCCTTCGGGAGCGATTTGTCAAAACATTAAAATTGACTGATGAAAATGCGATATTTCCAGAATATGCCCGTGTTTCGGTGGCGATGGGCGCCGCTATTTTTGGCGGCAAAGAGGCAAAGGCCTATACCTTTGACCGTTTAGTCAGCGCGCTGGAAAATGCAACAACCCAGGCAACTGTGTCGGGCCGGCTGTCGCCGCTTTTCCAATCCCAAGAAGAATACGAGGCCTTTTGCGGCCGTCATGCGCAGGCATCGGTTGATTCATTAGATCCTAATACCTATAGCGGGGATGCTTATTTGGGTATTGACTGCGGTTCCACAACCACCAAGCTTGTGCTGATGAGCGAAGACGAAAAGCTGCTCTATACCTATTATGATTCAAACAAGGGCAATCCGGTACAGATTGTCAAAGAACAGCTCCATCATATTTACACGCTGTGCGCTGACCGCATTCGCATTCGGGGGAGCGCTGTGACCGGTTATGGCGAGGAACTGATAAAAAATGCATTTGGAGTCGACAGCGGTCTTGTCGAAACCATGGCTCATTTTTTGGCGGCGCGCCATTTTGATCCGCAGGTAGACTTTATTTTAGATATTGGCGGGCAGGATATTAAATGTTTTCGCATTAAAAATAATTCGGTAGACAGTATTATGCTCAACGAGGCCTGTTCTTCGGGCTGCGGCTCGTTTATTGAAACTTTTGCAAAGAGTATGGGTTATGAGATTGGCGAATTTGCCAAGATCGGCCTGCAGGGCAAAGCGCCTGTTGACTTGGGCAGCCGCTGCACGGTGTTTATGAACTCATCGGTAAAGCAGGCCCAAAAGGACGGGGCCGATGTTTCTGATATTTCGGCCGGCTTGTCTATCAGCGTGGTGAAAAACGCTGTTTATAAAGTGATTCGCGCGGGCAGCGCAGAAGAGCTGGGCCAAAACATTGTTGTGCAGGGGGGCACTTTTTATAATGATGCAGTGCTGCGCGCGTTTGAGTTAGAGTTAGGCCGCAGCGTGGTGCGGCCGACGATTGCGGGCTTGATGGGCGCGTATGGCGCGGCTTTGCATGCGAAAAACACTCGTAAGGCAGTCTCTTCTCTGATTTCTCCCGAAGGACTGGTACAGTTTATCCATCAGTCTAAATCGGCCGTGTGCAAGGGGTGTACCAACCGTTGTCATTTAACCGTCAACACTTTTTCACAGGGAAAAAAATTTATCTCGGGTAACCAATGCGAACGTGGTTTGGGACTTGGCAAGGCGTCCGAAGAAGAGTTGCCGAATCTGCATGAGTTTAAACGCGGCTTGTTAACCTCTTTGCCGCTTGGCGAGGGTAAAAGAGGCGTGATTGGCTTGCCGCTGGCTCTTGGTATGTACGAGCTGGCGCCGCTGTGGCATGGCTTTTTTACGGCGCTTGGCTTTCAGGTAAGAGTTACTGGTTTATCAAATAAAAAGCTGTATGCAAAAGGACAGTATTCGATTCCCTCCGATACGGTGTGCTATCCGGCGAAGCTGATGCATGGACATATTGTCGAGCTGATTGAGAATCAGGTAGACGCTGTGTTTTATCCGCGGCTTACGTATAATGTGGACGAGGGCAACGGGGACAACCACTATAACTGCCCGGTGGTTGCCTATTATTCAGATTTGCTGGCAGGCAATATGGATGTGCTGAAAGACACGGTGTTTTTATATCCGTATTTGAATATCAATTCGCCGAGGCAGTTGGCCAAAGAAATGTATCAGTGCTTAAACGGTACACTCGGCACCTTTACAGCAAGGGAAATGAAGCAGGCCGTGAAAGCGGGCTTTGCGGCTTATCATGCTCATATGGCATCGATAAGGGCTTATGGTGAGCAAGCGATTGCATGGGCCAGAGCCCATGGCAAGCGCATGATCATTTTAGCCGGCCGTCCCTATCATGTCGATGCAGAAATTGACCACGGTATCGACAAACTGGCCGCGTCGCTTGGTTTTGTGGTTCTCAGTGAGGATAGTGTCAGCCATCTTGCCGGCGGCCGGGTGAAAGTTGGCGTGTTGGACCAGTGGACCTATCATACGAGATTGTACAGAGCCGCCGCCTTTGCGGCCGAAAACGACGATATCGAGCTTGTGCAGCTTGTGTCCTTTGGCTGCGGCTTGGACGCGGTGACGACCGATGAGGTGCGTGCTGTTTTAGAGGACAAAGGCAAGCTGTATACACAAATCAAAATCGATGAAATTACCAATTTAGGTGCGGTGAAAATTCGGCTGCGTTCGCTGATCGGCGCGCTGGAGGAGAGGGGGAAACAATTTGCTGACTGAATATCCTGTATTCACGCCCGAAATGAAAAAGACCCATACGATCCTCATGCCGAACATGCTGCCAATGCACGAAAAACTGATGGAAAAGATCTTTGCCTCCTATGGGTATCGGGTAAAGCTGTTAAAAAATAGCGGCCGCGGCGTGGTGGAGCGGGGACAGAAATTTGTCCACAATGATACCTGCTATCCAGCGCTGTTGGTTATTGGCCAATTTATCGATGCCATTGAAAATGAGGGGTATGATCCCGATAAAATCGCCGTGCTGATCACCCAAACCGGCGGCGGCTGCCGGGCCTCTAACTATATTCATTTGCTGCGCAAGGCACTGCATAAGGCAGGCTATGGACAGGTGCCGGTTATTTCCTTCAATATTTCCGGTTTGGAGAAAGATTCCGGATTCAAGCTGACGTTGCCGATGATCCACCGCCTTTTGTACGCGGTGATGTATGGCGACCTTTTAATGCTGTTACGCAATCAGACCAAACCGTACGAAGTGGTTTCAGGCACGAGTGAAGCACTTTGCGACACATGGGTGAAGAGGCTGACCGACGAAATGCAGTCGACAAGGATTCGTTATAAACGGATTTTGCAGAACTATCGGGCGATTATTGATGATTTTGCTCGCATTGAGCGCAAAGGAGCGCGCAAGGTGCGCGTGGGCATCGTCGGGGAGATTTTTGTCAAATATTCGCCGCTGGGCAATAACGATTTAGAGGCTTTTTTGATGCAGGAAGGGGCCGAGGTCGTCGTCCCCGGTTTAGCGGACTTCTGCCTGTATTGTGTTTATAACAATATGATGGACGCTTCCTTGTACGGCAAATGGAAGAGCCGGGGCACTTTAGCCGGAATCGCGATGCGGTTCCTTCTGAAGAAACAAAGGGATATTATTTCGCTGATTCGGGCGCAAGGGTCGTTTGACCCGCCCACCTCGTTCGACCATACGTTGACGTTGGGCGCCTCCTTTGTGGGCATTGGCACCAAAATGGGCGAGGGATGGCTTTTGACCGCTGAAATGGTAGAGCTTTATGAGCAGGGCGTAAAGAACATTGTCTGCGCACAGCCGTTTGGCTGCCTGCCGAATCATATTGTGGGCAAAGGCGTCATGAAACCCCTGAAAGAACAGTATCCGGATATCAATATTGTAGCCATTGATTATGACCCGGGCGCTACCCGCATTAACCAGGAAAATCGATTGAAGCTAATGCTTTCCAATGCACAGGCATAATACAGTTTGCGTGTTAAAATCGAGAAAATTGACAAATTTGTATTTTATGGTATAGTATACATAAGAATAAGTCTAACGACTTAATCTTAAAGAATAACCCTTATTGGGTTATTCTTAGAAAATTTAACTGGGTCCTGTCAGGGAAAACCGGTACCGCTAAATTTTTTGGTTGGATGAAGTTTCTAAACACCAATAAACGCGGACTAACACGATTGTTGATTCGGGTGACTAAAACTTGATGATATCTTGAAGTAAGAGGTAGTGATTTTGAAAAAAATTCTTCATACATTAAAGTGGGTGTTTCTTACCTGCATGTCTTTTGGACTGGCTTGTGCTTTGGGCTTTTTTATCACGGTGGGCTGCGGGGCCTTTCCCGAAATTCAGTCGATTTGGATCGGCACAGCCATGACAACAGCAAGCCATAAGTTTTATGCAGAGTGGTTTATTCCTGCTGACGTGATTGAAAATACAATTAGCGCCGGCAAGGTGGATGATTCTCATGTGGAAAGCAAACCGATTGTGCTTCCTACCGAACCAAAGGTGGATGATGAAGCCGAGAAAGATCAAAAATATGCGTCGGAGGGCTATGAAAAACTAAGCACGGGCGTTTATTTAAAAAAGATTACCGGCAGTACCAATTCGGGTATTTATACAGGCTATCTCATGCTTTGTTCTGATCCTTCCCGGGTGAAGCTTGTCGATACAGACCGCCAGTTTGTCTGCGGGGCGACCGTGGCTATGATGATTGAAAAGGCGGGGGCGATTGCGGGCATTAACGCCGGCGGATTTATCGACGGCGCGAATTATGATTCCAACGGCGGCTCGCCCTATGGTATTATTATTGAGGACAATGAACTTGTGACGCCGCGGGGCGGTTACGACGGAACCTATCGCATTATTGGCCTTAGCCCTGAAAATGTGATGACATTAAAGATGGGCAGCGCGGCATGGGCCATGGAAAACGGACTGCGCAGCGCGGTTTCGGCCGAGGTCTTTTTGATTGTTAACGGCGAGGGGATGTTTAAAGCCGGTGACGGCGGCTGGGGCATTGCCCCGCGAACCGCGCTTGGTCAAAGAGAGACAGGCGAGATTGTTTTCTTAGCCGTCGATGGCCGGCAGGTCGGTTACAGCATCGGGTGTGATTTGATCACACTGCAGGAAATTCTTATGCAGGAAAAGTGCGTCAACGCAGCGATGATGGACGGCGGAAGCAGCACAGTGATGGAATATGCAACATATGATGTGCGGGGCAATTGCAGTGTCGAACTGATCAATACGCCTAATCTTGGCCCAACACTGAAGGACCAGCGGTATATTAACAATGCATGGGTAATCATGCCCGAGCAGCAAGCGACTGTCAAAGACAATAGTTCTCATAACGGACAGTATGTAAAATGACAGAAAAGCTGCCTTTTGAGATACAGGAAATCATCAATGCGCTGGCAGAAAAAGGACATGCGGCATATTTAGTGGGCGGTTGCGTACGCGACCGCCTTCTTGGTTTTGTTCCCACTGATTATGATCTCTGTACCTCTGCAACGCCCGATGAAATGAAGCTATGTTTTGCGGGGATGAAGGTTGTTGAAACCGGTATCAAGCATGGTACGCTGACTGTGGTCAATCGAAGAACGGCGTGTGAGGTCACTACGTTTCGGACTGAAAAGGGCTACACAGACAAGCGCCGGCCTGATCAGGTCTTTTTTACCACCCGTATAGAGGAAGACCTTTCCCGCCGTGATTTTACTATGAATGCAATGGCTTATGCGCCGGGACGCGCGGACGGCGGACTGATTGATTTGTTTGGCGGTCAGCAGGATTTGGCGGCCGGTGTGATTCGCACGGTGGGGGACCCGGGTGAGCGGTTTGAAGAAGATCCGCTGCGTATTTTACGGGCGCTTCGTTTTGCCGCCAAACTTGATTTTATCATTGAGGAAAAGACATATGCAGCCATGCATGCGCATAAAGCCCTTCTTGCGCATATAGCAGCTGAGCGGGTGACAGCCGAACTGATTGGGTTAGTGATGGGCAAAGCGGCGCAGCGAGTGACCGGGCAAATGGGTTCTATCTTGTCGTGTATATTAGCGAAACCTGCTGTGGTGCACGATTCGCTTGCGAAAGACCCTTGTGTGAGGCTGGCCGCGTTTTATCGCCAAAGCAAAGACGACATAGCGGGGCTGCGCTTATCAAAATCAATGCACCGCACGATAACGGCGCTTTTCTCTTATGAAGCGCCTTTACCGAAAAACCAGACAGAAGCCTTGTTTTTGCTGCATGAAATGGGCTTGGAACAGGCGGTTCAGCTTTGTCAGTTTCGAGAGGACGCGGGGGCGCTGGCCGCTGTTGCGGCAGCAAAAGAAAGCGGCGTGCCTTATGCCGTTCGCCATTTAGCGGTCAACGGGCATGATTTGCTGCAAGCAGGCGTGCCTGAGCTGGCTGTCGGACAGGTTTTGGAGAAAGTGCTTGCTTTGGTCATAGAGGGTAAACTGGAAAACCAAAAGGAAAGTTTGCTTGGGTATATTTTGCAAGAGCCGCTGTCCGGATGTTCATAAAAAATGAGTAAAAGACGGTCTGTTTTGCGGTAGAACCACTTGCTGTTTTATGACCGAAAAATATGTATAGAAGGGGAATTTCAATTTACAGACCGCTTATTTACAGAATTTTCTTTTAGTGGTATAATAGAAATAAATATAAGATTGATTTCTGTATTTCAAAATTAGTTGTTTTTTAATCATTTAAAGAAGTTTTTTCTGTGATCATATATTTTGTTTTTAGGATAGGGAAATGCTGAAAGACAAGAAAAGAAAGATTCATTATCAAACAATCAAGTCGGTGCTTTATGTGGCTGCGGCTCTGATTTACATGGTTCTCTATATGTTTTTGTGCAATATGGGCTTGGGGCCTGTGTTCTGCGGCGTTTTGCTTGTAGGGTGCTATGTTTTTACGGTGATTGTGTTAGAGATTTTATATTATTTCATCGTTTATCGAAATATTCAAATATCCAAAGAAGAGCAAAAAGCGGTTTCGGATATTACAAGAGAGCTGTTGATCAGACTTGATATGCCGGTGGCTATTTGCGATGGACAGGGAAAAATCATCTGGCATAACAAGCTTTTTTCGGATATTTTCGGTGATGAAAATTATTTTGGCCGCGGGGTGGATGCGTTATGCGGTATTGATTATCACAGACTGACGGGCGAGCAGGAAAAAAACAGCTTGGCGTGTGAAATCAGAGATCAGTTTTTTACCCTGTACAGTTATGATGTAAAAATTGAGCAGAAGGATTATAATGTCCTGATGTTTCATGATATTACAGCGCTGAAGGCGGCGTATAAGCGCATTGATGAAGAGGCAACCCAGGTGGCCTATATCGTCATTGATAATTTGTCGGAGATTTTGCAGTTTGTGCATGCGAAATATCGCACTGTTTCGGCCGAGATTGAATCCATTTTGTCGGGCTGGGCTGCCTCGGTCGGCGGCATTTTTAAGGAATATGAGCGGGATAAATTTATTTTTCTTTTCCATCGCATTCACCTGCGCGAATTTGTAGACGGAAAATTTGATATAATCAATAAAATCAGAGAGATTCGCATTGATGAAGGCGGCCTGCCGGTGACCATTTCCATTGGCGTTTCGGGGATTGAAGGTTCTCTTTCAGAAAAAGAAAAGGCCGCCAGAGCCGCCCTCGATATGGCTTTGCAGCGGGGCGGCGACCAGGCGGTGGTGAAATACCCAACCGAAATGCTCTTTTTCGGGGGCAAAACCAAGACGATACAAAAGAAAACCAAGGTGCGGGCACGCGTGTTTGTCAACGAGCTGACGCATGCCATTCGTATGAGCAGCCGGGTTCTTGTTATGGGGCATATCAGAGCTGATATGGACTCGTTGGGAGCTGCGCTCGGCATTGTTAAACTGGCCCGCTTTTGCGGAGTGCAGACCAACATGGTTGCGGACCGGAGCGATCCTAACACCATGCGTTTTTTCAAAAAACTGTCAACAATGGCCGGCTATGAGAATATAGTAATAGACAGAGCAGAAGCGCTGGAATTAAATAGTTCAAGCTGTCTTTTGGTGGTTGTTGACGTGAATAACAGAGGTAATTTTGAATCGCCTGACCTTTTTGCCAGTGTGAACAAAACGGTTGTGATTGATCACCATATTACCAATGATGATTATGAAACCACTTTCTCTTATATTGAGCCTTCTGCCTCCAGCACCTGCGAGATTGTGGCGGAGCTGTTGGAGCAGGCGCTGCCGGAAGGCAATTTAACAAAAGATGAGGCGGATATGATTCTCTCGGGTATCTTGCTGGATACCAGACAGTTTACCCGTAATACGGGTTCGAGAACCTTTGGCGCTGCCCAGTATCTGCGGGATCAGGGTGCAGTGCCCTCCGATGCACAAAAGCTGTATCAAAGCTCGTTTGCCGAGTTTGCCAGAGAGGCGCGTTTTCAGAGCAAGCTGAAGATGTACAGAGACAATTTGCTGATTGCGGTGAACGATTGTGAGGACAATGTGATGTCCGACCGCATTATTGGTGCGAAAATGGCCGATAAGCTGCTGGAGCTTGAGCAGGTCAGCGCGTCGTTTACTGTATGCCGTATCGACTCGGATGTTTATATTTCCGCGCGAAGCGGAGGCCAGATTAATGTGCAGATTATTATGGGCTATCTTGGCGGCGGCGGCAGTTATAATTCCTCGGCGGCGCAGATTCCGGGCGCTCGGCTGGAGGACGGTGTGAAGAAATTAAAAGAAGCAATTGATAAATATTATAGTGAAGATTGAGGAAAGAGAGCGTTTATAAAATGAAGGTAGTATTTTTAAAAGACGTGAAAGGACAGGGCAAGGCCGGCGATGTGAAAGAGGTCTCGGACGGATACGCAAGAAATTTCCTGATTCCCAAAGGTGCCGCTGTGTTGGCTGACGCCAAAGCGCTCAATGAAGTGGAGGGCAAAAAGGCATCGCTTGCTCATAAAAAGGAAGTTGAACGGGAACAGGCAGCCGAGACGGCTAAAAAATTAGAAGGTGTCTCGGTCAAGATTCCAATGACAGGCGGTACCGACGGACGGCTGTATGGCTCGGTGACCAGCAAAGAAATTGCCGAGCAGTTAAGGGAGCAAACCGGCATTGAAGTTGATAAGCGAAAAATTACACTTTCAGAGCCGATCAAGGCATTTGGCACCTATAAGGCGGCTTGCAAGCTATATAATGAAATAGACGGCACCATTACGGTGATTGTTTGCGAGAAATGACAGCCGATATGTCCGCACGCAAGATGCCGTTTTCCTTAGAGGCTGAGCAATCGGTGTTAGGTTCTGTTTTGGTGGATGCCGAAAAGCTGACCGAGATTACCGGCTTTTTGAAGAGTGAAGACTTTTATCTTGACGAGCATAAAGAGATTTATTTGGCCATGCAGGAGCTGTTTTCTGTCAGCCGCAATATTGATATTGTCACCTTGATCGAAACGCTGGTCAAAGGCGGCGTGTATGACCGGGATCAAAGCATGGCCTATTTAAAGGTCATTGCCGATACGGTGCCGTCTGCCTCGAATGTGCTCGATTATGCGCACATTGTAAAGGGAAAAAGCACGCTGCGCAAGCTGATCACCGCTTGCGATGAAACATGCGACGAGGCTTTTTTGGAGGCTGACGAGGTCAATATGATTCTTGACCGGGCCGAGCAGCGTATCTTTGATATCGCCGATCGTGAAAACGCGAAAGGATTTTCGCATATTCGCGAGGTGTTGGTGAATACATATGACCATTTGAAACAGATTCAGGCAGATCCGGCCAGCGCTATGGGTACGCCGACCGGTTTTGCTATGGTGGATCAGTTTTTGGTCGGTCTTGGCAAAGGTGATTTATGTATTGTCGGCGGCAGACCCGGTATGGGTAAATCTGCTTTTGCTATCAGTGTCGCGCTGAATGTGGCGAAAGCAACGAAAAAAAAGGTTTGTATTTTCTCGCTCGAGATGTCAAACGAGCAGGTTGTGCAGCGAATGTTGTCCAGCGAGGCGCTGGTCGATAACTATAAAATGCGTTCGGGGCACTTGGACGCAAAGGATTGGGAAAATTTAGCGCATGCCTCGGCGGCGCTGGCCGAGACAGATATTTATATCGACGACAGCACGGCCATGACCTGCGCGGCTATGAAATCAAAGCTAAGGCGCATGCGGGATAATTTGGGTCTTGTCATTATTGACTATATCGGCCTCATGCATAGCGAACGGAAAATTGATAACCGCGCAGTCGAGGTCGGCGAAATATCTAGAAACCTGAAAATCATGGCCAAAGAGATGAATGTGCCGGTGATTGTTTGCGCACAGCTCAACCGTGGTACCGAGGGACGGTCTGAAAAGCGTCCATCAATCAGTGACCTACGTGATTCGGGCGCGATTGAGCAGGACGCGGATGAGGTTCTGATGATTTACCGGGGCGAATATTATGATGACGGCGGTGAGAATGATAATATAGCCGAGATTATTATCGGTAAAAACCGACACGGCGGTACAGGCACAGCGAAGGTAGGCTGGTATAAAGATTATGCAAAATTCACCTCCATTGACGATAAATTCAGTGAATACTAATACGAAGTTGGCATTGGAAAAAAAGGCGTTAGCCGCGATTGAAAAATATGATATGTTAGCAACCGATTCGGTCGCGGTGGGATTTTCCGGCGGAGCCGATTCGGTTGCTTTGCTTCATTTTTTGGCGGATTTGGCTGTTAAAAAACATTTTCGTCTGTATGCGGTGCATGTTCACCATGGCATCAGGGGAGAAGAGGCCGACCGAGACGAAGCGTTTTGCGCGCGCTTTTGCAGGGAGAGGGCGATTGCCTATACCTGCCGCCGCTATAACGTGCCGGCCATTTGTGCCAAGACAAAAGAGAGCCTTGAAACCTGTGCCAGGCGGGTTCGTTATGAAGCATTTGACGAGTTTTGTCAAGAAAATGCAGTGAAACGATTGGCAACCGCTCATCATGCACAAGATAATGCAGAAACAGTGCTGTTTCATTTGGCCAGAGGCTGTACCCTGCGGGGTGTATGCGGCATTCCGCCTAAGCGTGGTCATATCGTGCGTCCGCTGCTTTTTTGCAGCAAGGAAGAGATCGCCGCTTATATCGCCGCCCATGCGCTGCCTTATGTAACCGATTCCAGCAATGCAGATGAAAAATATACGCGCAATCGGATTCGCAGCGTGATCCTGCCGGCACTGCAATCGGTGAATCAAGGCGCTGTGCAGCATGTGACCCGCTTTTGTGAAGAAGCAAGAGATGATGAAACTTTTTTAAGGGAATTTTCGGAAAAAGCAAAAACAAATGTAATTTCGGATTTACAAAAGCTACATCCGTCTATACTAAACAGAGTGGTGCGTATGCTTTATGAAGATGCGTACGGGCAAACGCCCGAGCGAAAGGTGACCGATGAGCTTGCCGCCTTGATTCGTTTTGGCGTTCACGGCAGCCGCCGGGATTTTGCGGCCGGCAAAGCCGCCTATGTTGACCGAGATATCATTCGGTTTGCCAAGGTCGTGCAAGATGAAAAGCAGGTATATCAGTCGTATGCATATGAGTTGCATCAGGGCGAGAACAAGGTGCCTGAAATCAATGGAATGGTATTGCTCACGTCAAAGGAACTTACCGATTTAGAACTGGAAGATTATTTGATTATTTACAAAAAGTCTATACACAGTGTGCTAAATTCTGCTAAAATCAATAGAGTATTTCTTCGTGAAAGAAGGGGTACAGATGGCTATAAGATTGGCGGTATGACCAAAAAGGTCAGGAAAATGCTGCAGGAAGATAAGTTAACATTGCGCGAAAAGGAGCAAAGGCCGGTTTTTTGCGATAATGAGGGCGTGTTTTGGCTGCCGGGCCATCCGGTGCGCGACGATCTTAAAGCTGAGAACGGACTTCATATTTATTTCTTCATAGGAGCATAAGTATGTATCGAGACTTGACAGAAGATATAGCAAAGGTTTTGTTAACCGAGCAGCAGATACGGCAAAGGGTGCAGGAGATTGCAGAGACAATTGATCGGGATTATCGGGACAAAGACGGCAAGTTGGTTCTTCTTTGCGTGCTGAAAGGCTCTGTTGTGTTCATGGCCGATTTGATGAAAGCCGTTTCTTTGCCGGTTGATATTGATTTTATGAAGGTCAGTTCTTATGGCAGTGCAACCGTTTCTTCGGGGAATATACGAATTCTTTTGGATCTGCACCGGGAAGATATCGCAAACTGCCATATTATTATTGTTGAAGATATCATTGATTCAGGCAGAACCTTGTCGCATTTGACAAAATACTTGGAACTTAAAGGTGCCAAAAGTGTGCGAACTTGTACTCTGCTTGATAAGCCGGAGCGAAGAGAAGTTGATTTTACACCCGACTATGCGGGTTTTGTCATTCCCGATGAGTTTGTGGTCGGGTATGGTCTTGATTATAATGAAGCTTACAGAGAGCTATCTTTTGTAGGGATACTTAAACCATCTGTATACAGCAGCATGCACAGGGAGGAAAAAGATGAAAAGTAACCTAAAGGTTATTGTACTATATATTGTCATCATTTTGGTGCTTTTGAGCGTAGCCAGCGTTCTTTTTGGCAATATGCCTGCGGATCGAAAGACCTACAGCGATATTGTTACCCTCTTTAAAGAGGACCAAGTAGAGCGCTTTGAAATTTCCACCGAAAACAGGCTCACAGTTGTCACCAGAGACAATCAAACAATCAAATACACTCTGCGGGATGTTTATTTGTTTGTCAATGATTGTCAGCCATATTATTCTGAACATGATGTCAAATATGATTTTGAAGAGCCAGTGTCTGCATGGGTTAGTTATATTCCTTATGTGATTTTGATTGTTCTTTTTGTCATCATGTGGGTCTTTGTGATACGGCAGGCCTCGGGCAAAGGCGGCAAAATCAATTCGTTCGGAAAAGCGAGAACCAAGCTTGGTTCAGATGAAAAGAAAAAGATCTTTTTCAGCGATGTGGCCGGTAACGATGAAGAAAAAGAAGAATTGCAGGAAGTGGTCGAGTTTTTAAAAGACCCGGCGAAGTTTACCAAGCTGGGCGCCCGTATACCGCATGGTGTCCTTTTAGTGGGCCCTCCGGGAACCGGTAAAACTTTGTTAGCAAAAGCAGTAGCAGGCGAGGCGGGCGTGCCTTTCTATTCAATTTCAGGCTCTGATTTTGTTGAGATGTACGTCGGTGTGGGTGCTTCTCGTGTGAGAGATCTGTTTGAAACCGCTAAAAAATCGCCGGCCAGCATCGTGTTTATCGATGAAATCGATGCTGTGGGCCGTCACCGTGGCGCGGGTCTTGGCGGCGGTCATGATGAAAGAGAGCAAACGCTGAATCAGCTGTTAGTTGAGATGGATGGCTTCGGCGCCAATGAAGGGGTCATTGTCATGGCGGCTACCAACCGGCCGGATATCTTAGACCCTGCTTTGCTTCGTCCGGGTCGTTTTGACAGACAGATTACCATCGGTTATCCGGATCTGAAAGGGCGAGAGGATATCTTAAAAGTGCATGCAAAGGGCAAACCTTTCAGCAGCGAGGTAAATTTCGGGCAAATTGCCAAGACAACCGTCGGCTTTACCGGCGCCGATCTTGCCAATTTGCTGAACGAGGCAGCGCTTTTAGCGGCCCGAAGCAATAAAAGCTTAATCGGCATGGATGATATTGAGGCGGCCACGCTGAAAATTATTGTAGGTACGCGCAAAAAATCCATGGTCATTAAACCCGAAGAAAAGAAAAAGACGGCTTATCATGAAGCCGGCCATGCGATCATGGCGTATGCACTGCCTTCTGTGGACCCCGTGCGTATGATATCGATTATACCAAGCGGGCGGGCGCTGGGCTTTACGCTGAATCCCCCTGTAGAAGATAAATACAGTGAATATAAGAGCGGCCTGAAGGAAGAAATTGCCATGCTGCTTGGCGGCCGGGTTGCTGAAAAGATTATTTACGGCGATTATTCGGGCGGTGCTTCCAACGATATTCAGCGTGCAACGCAAATCGCCAAAAAGATGGTCACCAAGCTGGGCATGAGCGATGTGTTAGGCCCGATTGTCTATGGCTCCGGTCATTCGGATGATGAAGTGTTCTTAGGGCGTGACTTTAATAATAACCGGGATTATTCCGAACAAACGGCCAAGTTGATTGATGATGAAATTCACTCGATTATTGATGAAGCCTTTAAGCTGTGTGAAAAGGTTTTGAGCGAAAATATCAACAAGCTTCACTTTATTGCCGAATACTTGGTCAACCATGAAGTCATGGACGAAGATCAGTTCAAGCTGGCCATGGAAAGTGATGAGCCTACAACAGAAGCGTTAGAGGCAATTGCGCAGCAAAAGCAGGATCAGGCGCAGTTTGAAAATGCCAAGCGTGCCCAGGAAGAAGCCGAGAAAGCAGCGGCAGAGGCAGCGAAGCAAGAGGAACAGCAAAAGATAGACCCACAGCCACCGTTAATGTAATCTATGAAAATATAAATCGACATGAAAAAGACCAAACGGCTTTACGTCGTTTGGTCTTTTGGTATGCCCGACAGATGGTTAAATTAATTTCTGAATGATTTTTTCAGCAGTTTCATTGTCTGTTGTCACCAATAAAATAGCAAATTTTTCTTTGGAGAATACCTTTGCTGTCATCATGACATCGTAAGCCTCTGGATTGTATGCAGCAGCGTGTTTGGATTGCAGCAGATCTTTTCTTGTTTGCAGTGCCGAGAGGATTTCCGGCATGTTGGAAGTAGCGCGCGATTTTAAAATATGAATTTCATATGGCGTGCTGCTGCTTCCCATGAAAACAGCATATTCGGCACAAAGAGCGTTTAATTCAAAGTCCTGGTAGTAAATTGTAGTGATATACTCTTGTGTCATGAAATTTTCCGTGTCCGGATTGGCGTCGCTGTAAAAAATCATGCGAGCTTCGGGTACATTCGGCAGTTCGGTGACTAAACGGGCCATCATGTCTGAGGTTTTTGCCGAGTGCCCACAGGAGGTTAACAGGAGACACATGCTGCACCATATACATAAAATTATTTTTTTCATAGTAAGAACATATGATAAGCCGGTCTGTTTTATGACTGAACGAACACTATTGCAAAAACAAATGATGTTGGTGTATAATAAAACAGCAAATAGTGTTTCGGCAGATGATGATTGATTTTACATCTTTTTGTCATGGCTATGGGCCGACAAGTGTTGCTGTTATGTTTGCAATTTGTCAAGGAGAAATGGCTTGCATGGTTTTACATTCGATTCCGCCTATTTACGACCCCTCATCGCACATTCTTCTGTTAGGGAGCTTTCCCTCGGTGCGCTCAAGGGAGGATCAGTTTTTTTATGCACATCCCCAAAATCGTTTTTGGCGGGTATTGGCTTCGGTGTTTTCAAGGCCTGTTCCAATGACTAAAAGTGAAAAGATAGACTTGTTAACTGATGGCCATATTGCTTTGTGGGATGTGGTGGCCAAATGCGAAATACAGGGAAGCCAGGATAGCTCCATTCGCGATGTAGAGGCGAATGACCTCACCGATATTTTTCGTACATGTGCGATTGAAAAGATTTATGTGAATGGACGAACGGCAGAAAAGCTGTATCAAAAATATATGTTTCCGGCAACCAAACGTCCTGCGCAATATCTGCCTTCCACCAGTCCGGCGAACGCTTCGGTTTCTTTTGATGCATTAGTAAAGGCTTGGTCTTGTTTGTTACAGTGAAATAAGGCCCTGTTCGGCTCCTTGTTTTTGCTGAATCGATTGGATCAATGTTTTGCATTACGAATTACATGTCTTGTGGCATAGTTATATGCAGATCGGTGTTTAGCGAGGTGTTATTATAAAATGAATAAAGTGATAGCAAGTATGGGCGCTTTGATAGCAACGATTTCAGTATTATTATTTGCTGTCTGTATGTTCATTCCTTTTCAATTTGGAAGTTATTTTGTCTGTATGTTATTGCCTATTGGATATATCATGATGATCTCTGGCTTTTGTCAAGAAAGCGATGAAAAACACAGAGTGGCAGCCAATGCAGGCATGACATTTGCTGCGGTTTATACTGTTTTGATATTTCTTGTGTATTTTGCTCAAACCACCTCTGTTCGATTGGATTCACTTGATGAGCAGGCGATGAGAATACTTGACTATTCAAGAGGCGGATTGTTTTTTAGCTATGACTTACTTGGATATGGCATGATGGCGCTTTCGACTTTTTTTATTGGGCTTACGATAAAACCAAAGACAAAAGCAGATAAGTGGTTAAAGCGTCTGATGCTGATTCATGGGGTGTTCTTTTTTTCTTGTTTTATTATGCCAATGACAGGAATTTTCCGCTCTATGTCAGACGTGGAAAATAATAGGGGCGGAGTGATAGCGCTTACATTTTGGTGTGCTTATTTTACTCCTATTGGTATTTTGTCGTTGATCCATTTTAGAAAAAGCAATTCATAAATTCAGATTGGAAGGAGAAAAAATATGATTGGCGATTTTATGGAAGCGGCACTGCCGTGGATTTGCTTGGGACTGTTTGCAGCAATTAGTTGTTTATTCATGAGTAAAGCGAAAAAATAAGTTCCGGTTTGCACAAGAGAGCTGCAAATGATCCCGGAAATATGGATTTATAAATATTTACCAATTCGTTTCAAGAAGTCGGAATCAAAACGCAGATTGGGCATAAAATAAAAGAGAATGGCAGTGCTACATGCACTGCCATTCTCTTTTTTATAGCACATACATAGAACAACCTGTAAGGCTTGCTCTTATTTCATATTTAAAAATTCCGTGCTGTCGCTGGTAAAGGCCCAGAATTTATAGGGAGAGACCGGAACACCAAACACAGTAATGGAACAATGCAAATTGCCTGAAAGACAGGTTCCGATAACATCGCCTTTACTGACCGTGCTTCCCACAGCGAGAGAAGAATCGACCGAAGCCAATTTGACATACCAGGAACGAAGCCCCAAGCCATGTTCAATCACGATCACCGTATCGCCTGAAGAGAGATCACCAATATAGGCAACCGTACCACCCGCGCCGGCATAAATATTGTCACCGGAACCAACATTCGTAAAGTCCACACCGTTGTGTTTATAGCTGTTATCGACAAGTCGGCCGAATCCTTTTAAGCCAGCGGTAGAAGAGACAGGATTAGCAAAGCTGCCCGAGAAAAAGATCGAAGAATCAGCAGGTGCGCCAATTTGCTCGGTGATTTCGGCAAAATCGTTTTGATAATTTGCTTCAGATAAACCTTTGAGCGATTCAAAGCGTTTTTTCTGATAGGGCAAGGTTACAACAGTGGACGAGCCGCCTGTCTCTATCGTGAATGTAAATTCACTGACATTACCATATTCTTCATAGATGCTGATGGGTATCAGTGTATAAACCGACCCTGTTTCATCATTGGCAAACCAAGTTGGGGTATAATCAATCGCCGGTGAAGAACTGAAAGTAATTTCGTTGATATCTTTGATATTTTTACCGGTGATGGCAAGTACGCTGCCTTCTTCAATAAAGTCGCCATCGCTGGACACCATAGAGAAGAGCGGCGGCGGCACTAAGTTTGCCTCAAACCGATAGGTAGCCTCGCCTGAATAGACCTGTGAGACTGATTCATACCATTCCGCGTTAATTTCAACAATAGCTGGTTTTCCAAGATCTAAAGCGGCCGGAATGGCTAATGCATCATAATCGCCTTTATAAATTTCCTCGTTGTTTTGCGTAATGGTAATGTAAAAGAAGTCAGGCTGCACCGAAAATTTCATG
The DNA here is from genome assembly GCA_022791195.1 of Clostridiales bacterium. Classification (GTDB taxonomy): domain Bacteria; phylum Bacillota; class Clostridia; order Oscillospirales; family CAG-272; genus CAKSEI01. The sequence goes on from JAAVYP010000027.1 coordinate 29,764, forward strand.
GCAAAATTAGAAGAGACATCATAGCTGTTCACCGATTTTGTGGTGGTGTAGGCCGGCGCATAATTGACATATTGGCTTTTTACATTGCGGAAATTCCAGTTCATCGTGGCCGGCGTGACCGGATTTGTGTCCGAGAGGGTGAGCTGCGGCAGTTCGGCCCCTTCGTATAATGACCTGGCGTAATAACTGCAAATGAACGATGTGGCGTCGCTGGGCGATATTTTATAAACCCCGCCGTTGTCGTTCACATAATAGGCATTTTCTGATGAGAGAGAAAAATAATATTGATAATCTGTTTTGACGGCGTAATTATAATAGGTAAAAATAAATGGTTTTGTCTGTGCAATATCTGTGGGCAGCGCATCAACACTTTTTGCATTTTTGTTGAGAGAAATGAAAAATTGCAGATCTTCCTTTTCTGCTGCGCTGTTTTCTTTATCAAGGTGAAAAGTAGTGCCGTCTAAATCGGCAATATCTAATTTAGAAACACTTCGATATTCAATGGGGGTGTTTTTTAAATAGGCATAGTTTGCTACGGCAATGATGCTGGGTATAAACATGGCCATAATCAGCAAAACGGTAATTAATCTTTTTCTCATTTGATATCCCCTGTTATTTATAAAAAAACCTTGTTACCTTATTATTATACATGCCTTTTCGGTACCGGTCAAGTGAATTTTTATATTAACAAACAAGCGCGGTGTGTTTCACCGCGCTTGTTTGTTAGTTTTCGGTTTGTATTTCCCTATACGTTTGGGTTAAAAAGTCAGCGCTGGCCTGAAGATTTGCCAGCTCTGAACGGGTTAGGGAGAGACGCACGATGTTTCTGGCGCCTGTGTTGTCCACAATACAGGGCATGCCGAGATAAACCTCTTGCAGCTCATATTCACCACGCATTTGACAAGAAATAGTTAAAATCGATTTTTCGTTATTTAAAATGGCCTTGCATATTCGGACGATGGCCATGCCGATGCCATAATAGGTGGCTTTTTTGGCTTTTATGATTTCATAGGCGGCCGTGCGTACTTGATTGCCTATATTTTCAAGATCTGTATGCTTATATTGTTCATGTTGCCGACAAATCGTTTCGATAGGCTTTGTGCCGATCATGGCCTGACTCCATGGGACAAACTCGCTGTCTCCATGCTCTCCGATGACATACGCGTGGACGCTTTTGGGGTCGATATCAAAATATTCACCCAGTAGATAACGCAGCCTGGCAGAATCAAGCGTCGTGCCAGTGCCAATGACTCTTTGCGCGGGGAATCCGGAGAGCTCTTTTGTGATTTTCGTCATAATATCCACCGGGTTTGTGGCCACTAAAAAGATGCCTTTGAAGCCGCTTTCGGTAATGGGATGGATAATGGACTCAAATACAGCGGCGTTTCGTTTAAGCAGGGCGACTCTTGTTTCCCCCTCTTTTTGCGCCACCCCGGCGCAGATAACAACAATGTCGGCGTCCTTGCAGTCGGTATATTCGCCGGTGGTGATCTCCATATTGGATTGGGCAAAGGCAAGGCCGTGGTTTAAGTCCATCACTTCACCGTTGGCCTTTTCTTTGTCAATGTCAATAATCACAAATTCATCGCATACGTTTTGATTGAGCGCGGCATAAGCAAAGCTCATGCCTACAAAACCAGACCCCACCAAGACAATTTTTTTGCCGTTTATATTCATGAATGTCCTCTGCCTTTCTTTCGCGGTTTTGCCATAAAAATAACAGCAGAAAAAGGCAAATCCGTTTCTCGTTTTTTCTTTTTTAGTATTAGCCATATTTTTTGAATTATCAGCATAGAAATGGAACAAAGCGAAAACGCATGGTTGAAATGGACAAGTAAAACTGCTATAATTTGACAAAAGAGTTGTAAAAATGTTTTCTCAATCAATAAGCAAAAAATGAGTACTGCATGTTTGCGTTCGTGGTTTTTGATGGGTCCAGACGCAAACGGAGAAAGGGTTAAGAATAGATGGGCGAAAAAGATAAGATTGATCAAATTTTTAATGAGCTGCCTTTGGATGAAACGGTAAACGAGCCGGAAGCGGATCGACTGGCCGATCAAGCAGAAGCCGAAGTGCCGTTGCCGGCACAGGAAGAGGACAGCATGCCTTTGCCGCATAAGGAACACGCGCTTGTGTCCGAAAATATGAAAACAGATGGCGTCGTGCCGCTTCAGGAAAATGGGCAGGCAAGTGAAGAAAACACAGTCCCGCCCGTTGTGCAGGAAGCGCCGCCTGTTTTGCCTGCCAAGAGACGGCAAAAAAACGAGTTCCATTTTTTTGCCTTGGCGCTTGTTCCGCTTGTTTTGTTAATCCTTCTTGGCGGCGTTTTGGTGGTGATCAAGCTGACATCGGGCGAAAGCGAAAGCTTGTTTTCGCTTTTTAAGGATTCTTCCGGTGAACCGATGGAGGCGTTTATGCAGAATGCTGATCGAGAGATCAGGGGTGTCTATGTAGCCACGGCGTATAATATTAACTATCCATCAAAGCAGAACCGAAATCAAAATCAGTTAAAAAGGGAACTGGATCATATCATTGATACCTGTCTTTCCAATCGGCTGAATACTATTTATTTTCAGGTGAGTCCTAACTCGGATGCGTTATATGTTTCTGATATTTTGCCGTATTCCTATGTGCTGACCGGTACCGAAGGGAAAGAGCCGCCAGGTGGGTTTGACCCTTTGGCATATTTGCTTGAACAGGCACATGAAAAAAATATTGAAGTGCATGCGTGGGTGAATCCAGTTCGTGTCAGTACTGAGAGCTTGTCCTTTGACCGGTTGAGCGCGGACAACCCTGCCCGTGTGCATCCCGAATGGACGGTTGAATACGGCGGGGTCGTGTACTACAATCTGAGCCATCCCGAGGCACGGGCTCTGCAAGCGTCTGTGTGTGCTGAACTGGCCGAAAAATATGATATAGACGGTATTTTGTTTGATGACTATTTTTATCCCTATCCCAAGGAGAATGAAACTTTTGATGATGAAGAAGAATATAGCACCTATGGCAGCGAATTTGATGATATAGCAGATTATAGGCGGCACTGCACCACTGAAATGGTAAAGAGCTGTTATGAGGCTATTAAAGAAAAAGCGCCTGATTGTCTATTCGGCATTGCGCCTTTTGGCATTTGGCAGAATGATGACGGCCTCAATGGCGGCAGCGCTACCAAGGGATTTGAGAGCTATGAATCCTTATACTGCGATACCCTGGATTTTATTAAACAGGGCTGTGTGGATTATGTGGCTCCGCAGCTTTACTGGCAAATGGATTATAACGCGGCTTCATACACGGTATTGTGCCATTGGTGGAATGCAGCGGTTGAGGGAACAGGCGTAAACTTACTTATTTCACACGCGGCTTATAAAGCGGCCGATTGGGCAAGCGAAACCGAGTTTGTGGAGCAGGTTTCCTATGCAGAAAAAATCAAAAATTATCGGGGCAGTATTTTTTATGGCTTAGCGGCTATTGAGGGAAATGATGCCGGCATTACCTCGCAACTTTATGAGGTTTATGAAAGCGAGCGGGTGTATATAGATTTTTATTCAACAGGCGAAGAAGTGAAGCTAACTTCGGTAAAGTCCGAAGGTGACACTGTTTGGATTGAGGGAACCAGCGATGTTTTTTACTCATTATATTATGGAGAAAAACGGTTGTCGCAGCAAAAGGACGGTTCTTTTTCCTGCACGGTGGCAAAGCCGGCCGATGGAAAGATTTGTCTGAAGCAGAATGAGCGTGAATATGTTTTTCCCATAGAAGAATCGTGAGATTTTTCCTCCTTTTATCACTTTAGTGGCATAGGCTGGCTGAAAAAGATAAAAATTGATTGGAAATATTGACAAAATACGGAAAATCATGTATAATACTAATGATATTAAATATCATTAAGTGGAAAATATGAAAAGAAATACAACACAAAGAGCAATCGTCTATGAAACGGTCAGCCGTATGCATTCGCATCCATCGGCTGAGACGGTTTATGACGAGATAAAAAAGAAATATCCCGGCATTGGCCGGGCTACGGTATACAGACAGCTTCGCGATTTGGCCAAAGAGGGGCGTGTGCGCTGTGTGGCGCTTTCGGTCGGGGCGGATCGGTTTGATTTTACCTTGCGGCCGCATTCGCATATTGTTTGCCGGTGCTGCGGCCGGGTAGAGGACGTCTCTTTTACCGATGCGCCGGCGCTTGCTTTTCCGCCGGATGATCCTGTCTCGGGTTTTTCGGTTGAAGGCTGTGATATGATCTATCGGGGCTTGTGCCCGGCTTGCCGGGAACAAGCGGATCAATGAAAATTTGTTCATTCAAGCTGTTTTTGCTTGGCAAAAACGCTTTTATAATCAATAAACTATTGGAGGTATCTACAAAATGGCAGAATTAAAAGGAACCAAGACAGAGCAAAACTTAATGGCGGCTTTTGCTGGGGAAAGTCAGGCAAGAAACAAGTATACATACTTTGCTTCTAAGGCAAAAAAAGATGGCTATGTACAGATTGCTGCAATTTTTGAGGAAACAGCAAACAACGAAAAAGAGCATGCTAAAATGTGGTTTAAGCTGTTAAACGGCGGCATTGACAGCACGCTTGATAATTTAAAGGCAGCGGCTTCGGGCGAAAACTTTGAGTGGAGCGATATGTATCCCACTTTTGCGAAAGAGGCACGTGAAGAGGGCTTCGACAAGATTGCTGATTTGTTCGAGGGCGTAGCAGCCATCGAAAAAGAGCATGAGGAAAGATATAAGAAACTGGCGGCTAATGTAGAGGGCGGCTTGGTATTCTCAAAAGACGGTGACGCTGTTTGGCAGTGCGCAAACTGCGGCCACATCGTTATTGGCAAAAAAGCGCCGGATGTATGTCCTGTATGCGCACATCCGCAGGCTTACTTCCAGCAGAAAGCTGAGAATTATTAATAGCAGGAGCGAAGAAGTATTCGTTTTTACATTGAATATGAGAAACAAAAAACTGTGCTTGCCGAATAAATCGGTAAACACAGTTTTGTTTTATCTATAAAATCTTATTGTTTTCGATGGTTGTGTATGCCGCATCACAGAAATTATAAATGCGGGACAAACAGCGGATGTGTCAAAGCGAATCGGCAAAAGAAAAACGAAATTCAGGCGGCTTCGCCCTCCGGCACGACAATCCGTCTGACCCAGATACCCTTTTTCACAAATATATATCCGAGCACGCATTTGATGAGATTCAGCGCCATGCAGATGGCATACAGCGGTATAATCGGCAGCGCCGTAAAATGCACAAGGCAGTAGGCAACGGGAATACTGAGCAGCCAAACAAAACAAGAATCAAAAATAAAGGTAATGAAGGTTTTTCCGCCCGAACGGAGGGTAAAGTACGCGGCGTTGGCGAAAGCGTCAATCGGCATGATAAAGGCGGAAATCAACATAAGACTTGTCGCGAGCGAACGGATTGATTCGGTTGTGTTGTATATTTTCGGGATATATAATGCGCATACCGCGTAGACTGCACCGACTCCGATGCTGAGCAGCACTGAAAAGGTGATCATCTTTCGCGCGCTGTCCTTCGCCCCTTCGCTGTCGCCGGCGCCCAGCTGCTGGCCGATCAGAATGCCGATGGCCACGCCGAACGAGAGGAAAACGACAGAAAATACGTTCCAGAAAGTCGAGGAAATATTGATCGCGGCGACCACGTCCAGCGAGCGCTGGGAATAGCATTGATTGAGCAGGGCCATGCCCGCTGCCCACAGGCTTTCGTTAATCATCAGCGGCAGTCCCTTGACGGCGATCTGCGCCACAAGGGCGCGTGGTATGCGAAGACTGCGGTAAGCACCAACGATAAAGAGGTTGCGTGCGCTGTGTGCATGCGTCCACAGGACAACAATGAGCAGCTCGGCAAAGCGGGAAATAACCGTGGCAATGGCAGCGCCTGCCACGCCAAGCGGCGGCGCACCGAAATGTCCGAAGATGAGAATGTAATTTAAGCATAGGTTGATCAGCACCGCCGATACCCCTGCAATCATCGGCAGCAGGGTCTGTCCCGTTTCGCGCAGGGTGGAGGAATAGCACTGTACAATGGTATATGGCAGCAGACCGATCATCATCCAAAACAGATAATCGCGCCCGTATGCGAGCGCTTCCTGTGCGGCCTGTGCGCTTCCCTGTCCGCGCAGATAAAGACCGATCAGCCCGTCGCCGAACAGCGTAAATACGCCCATGCTGAGGAGGGTGACGGCCACACAAAAGATCAGTTTAAAGCGAAAGGTATCGCGCAAACCCTTGTGATCTCCGTTGCCGTAAAACTGTGCGCCGAAAATGCCCGCGCCTGATACCGCGCCGAACACGCATAGATTGAATACAAAGATCAGCTGGTTGGCGACTGCCACACCGGTCATCTGTTCGGTGCCGACTTGTCCGATCATCACGTTGTCCAGCATGCCGACAAAATTGGTGATTCCGTTTTGAATAATAATCGGTATCGTCAGAACGATAATCTTATGATAAAAGGCCTTATCGCCGAAATATTTTTTTAGCATGTTCTGCCCTCCTTACGAAAGTTCATGCTATTATATGGTTTTATTGTGCGTTTGTCAAGTGATTTGTCGAGAAAAGTATTCTATGAATACGCAAGCGTTCCGTTTGACCATAAAACGTTTACATCAAGACAAAAAATAAAACTGTGCTTGCCGCTTATGGCGGCTGGCACAATTTTATTTTTTTAAGGCTATAAATTTTCTTGGTTTTGCAAAATTTCGCTGCGATTTTTATTTTTTCAGTTCTTCATATTTTTCTTTTACGCTGATCATGTCTTTTAACATTTCCTCCCGCCGGCGTGGATCGCGCAGCAGCAAAGAGGGATGATAAACCGCTGTCATTAAAAAATCTCCCTTTTGTTCCCATATGCCATGGTCGCGGGTGATTTTAAAATCTTCACGAATGAGCCGCTGGGCCGAAATGCGCCCTAAACACACAATCATTTTTGGTTTGATCAGTTTAATTTGCTCACGCAGATAGGCAAAGCAGGCATCTTTTTCTTCGGGCAGGGGGTCGCGGTTCTTGGGCGGACGGCATTTTAACATATTCGCTATGTACACATCTTCCCGTTTGATATCCACCGCGTTTAGGTACTTATCAAATAATTTGCCGGCCGCCCCGACAAAGGGCACGCCCTGCTCATCCTCTTGTGCGCCTGGCGCTTCACCGATAAACATCAGTGTTGCATCCGGATTGCCGGCGCCGAATACCGAGTGCAGCTTGGTAGCGCCAAGCGAGCATTTGTTGCAGTTAATACATTCTTTTTCTAACAAATCCAAAGTCATTTGAGTATAGACAACCGTTCTACCGCATTGTCAGCACATATGGTGGCGCCGTGTTCTTTAATAAAAGCGAGGTTTTGATCCGCCCGCATGCGTTTGCCGTATTCGCTGAGTATGGGATAGTGAGGAACGCCTTTCCCCCTTTCGTTTACCGAGTATGTATTATTATTTTGTTTAAAGTCTTCGCTGATGGCTAAAAAATATTTTTCTTTGAGAGAATAGAGCGCGCTTCTGTCTTTGAAGCCGTATTGCTGAAGAAAGCCGCATGCCTGCGCTAAAGAGGAGAAATCGTCAAAACAGTATACCGCGCTGAGTGCGTGCAGTTCTGTTTCCGGTTCGTCAAATCCCAGCTTGGTTACATACATTTCACAACCGCCGCAGCGTCCGGGGTAAATCTGCACAAAGATTTTTTCATCGCCGGTATCAAAGCCGGTTTCTTTTTTTGCTTCGTTTAAAATTTCCCGAAAGGCTTCTTTGGTTGCGCTGCAATCATAGTCCAATTTATCGCAATCAAGGTTGTAGCATTTAAGATCGCCCTCGCTCAGCATGACTTTCAGTTTGCTATCATTAATTTTAATCAGTT
>JAAVYP010000028.1 GCA_022791195.1 Clostridiales bacterium
GGCGCCTCTTCGGCCAACTTGAGTACTTCTCCGAATAAACAAAATGATATAAACTGAAATCATGCTATAATGAAACAAGATTTCTCTTGTTTCATTATAGCATACTATTTGTTAATTTGCAAGTCTTTTTAATCGACAAAAATGTCATAGCCGATGTTGTCACCGCCAAAATCATCTTCTGACGAATTAAACTCGTCCATAAAATCATTGGGATTTCGATTGTCCTGATCGTCTTGCTCGGGGGAGGATGGGTTTTGATCGTCATCCGTATAGTCGCTTACCGACATATCGTCGGGCGAAAGGTAATCAGCTTTTGTCAGCGAGGGAACCGCCACGATAAGACTGATGGTTAAGCAGATAAGTGTAACAGCGCCGCAGAGCATGGGAACAAAAGGCGGCAGCTCTTTTCCTTTTTCTTCTTGAACCGGCTCTTTTTCTTCTTGATCTTGAATCAGATCGTTTTCTTCTTCTCGTTTCATAGGCTGATTATATCATTTTTTTCTCTATAAATCAAGCGATAACATCTTTGCACTTATATTTCGCCGATAAGTCAAAAAACAGCGGTGTTCTATAATGGACGAATGGTAAAGCAAAACGAGATGTTTTTGTCGTCAAATTGATAGCGCTTTGGCAGAACAGGTCCGCAGGAATGAGAACCAAGGCCGGCGCTTTTGTAGTCGATGCGCAGATGGGTGGCGTAAATTGCGCCTAATTCGTCAATATGCTCGGCTTTATAGAGCTGCTCGGTCCCATAGGGCAGAACCGCAGCTTCAAAGGCTCCTTCAAAGCGCAGCCGGCCGATTTCAAGCCACCGCACGTTTGTGTGATTGCCATGTTCCTGCGGCCGCACATAGGGGACATATTCTTGACGGGCGGTGCTTTGATACAGACCCATGCGGGCGGCGTGGTTTGAGTCACAATAGTTTTCATATGGTCCCATGCCGTAATATTGAAAGGCATTTGTTTGCGCGGGCAGGGTAAATGAAAAGCCGAGGCGGGGCAGCCAGGTGCAGTTTTCTCTTACCTTGCCCTCTAACTGTACAGAAATAGCGCCGGCTTGGTCAATGGCGATGGTCAGCGTATACCGGAAAAAAGGCGCGCGCGAGATGCCGGCCAGCGCTGCGGTTACGACAATTTTATTGTCCTGTATCTTGGCATCGTATACCTGGTTGAAAAGGCAGTCAAGATTTTCGCCTTCCCAAATATTGATATTGGCCCATCGGGGCAGCATGTCTTTTTCGTTGTCAGTCGGCGCGCGGAAGCAGGTTAAGCGTACAGGCGCGCTTAGTTGTTCTTCTCCTTTGACAGACAGACTCTCAAACGTGCCCTCTTGCTTGCCAAAGCGATAGGCGAAACCCTCGCCGCTGGCATAGATATAGAAGTCATCTTCGTTTAACCGGCAGGGTGCGGATGTAACGCCGGTGGCTTCTTCTAACGCTGTAAAGGGAAGTTCACACTGCAAGGTGCCTCTCTCTTTTCCGTTTTGGTCGATCATGGTGACAGTGGCATATGCGCCATACTGGGCGCTAAGCGCCCCGACGGCGGCCATACGGGTCGTTTCGCCTGGGCCGATGGCCGGTGTGCATACGCCGGAGGTCTTTGTGTCTGCGTCACAGTCGATAACATAACGGAAGGAATAGCCTTCAAAGGAACGGAAGGAAAAGCCATTATGCAGGAACAGCTGTCCCTTTTCATATGAAATGCGAAAAGGAGCATAGGCGGCTTGTATTTCGTATGACCCGGCTTTGAGGGTACGGTCTGCAAACACCATGCCATCGCAGCAGAAGTTGCTGTCGTGGGTTAATTCGTCAAAATCGCCGCCGTATTTGGGAACGCCGTTTTGCATCACTACATGGTCGGCCCATTCCCAAACGCAGCCGCCGATTAGAGCGTCGTTTTGGTGGATAAGCTCCCAATAGTCCCACATGCCGCCCGGGCCGTTGCCCATCGCATGCGCGTATTCGCACATAAATATCGGGCCTTTTTCGGTTTGTATAAACGAGGTCAAATCTTCTAAAGAAGGGTACATGCGGGAATAGACATCGCTAAAGCCGGCAAGACCCTGTCGGCTGGCGTCCTCACAATGAATGAGGCGCTCGGCGTCTTTGGCACGGAGCCATTCAATCATGGCGGCGTGGTTTTCACCGAATCCGCTTTCGTTGCCGGTAGACCACATGATAATGGACGTGTGGTTTTTGTCTCTTTCGTAAGCGCGCTCTGCACGGGAAAGAAATTCCTGCCGCCAGGCCGGATTGTGCCCAGGCCATTCTTCGCCCTTGTCGTATTCATAGGGCACGGCGGCAAAACGGCGCAGCATGCCATGTGTTTCGATATCGGTTTCTAAAATCACATAAAAACCAAGCTCATCGCACAGCGAAAGAAAAACCGGCGGGGGCGGATAATGAGCCGTGCGGATGCAGTTTATGTTTAGCTGTTTCATGAGAAGCAGATCTTTTTCGATCTCTTCCTTGGTCATGGTCCATCCGTGTTCGGGATGGGTGTCGTGGTGATTCACTCCCTTTAGCTTGACAGGTGTTTGGTTAATAAGCAGCGCGCCGGTTTCAGAGACGGCAATGCTCCGTAAACCCGCGCGCAGGTGAATTTCTTCTCCTGCACAGGTGAAATAAAAATCATAGAGCCGGGGCTGCTCCGCGTTCCAAAGCACCGGCTGCTCGGGCGCAATGACAAGCGGTCGGTTGGTGATGTCGTAGCGGCCGATGATTTCGTTTTCATATTGCAGTGTCAGCTGGCAGGGCTTGTCTGCGCAGACGGTAAACTGGCTGTCGGTGCTTTGAATGTCAATGTCTGTGACGTGTCCCATTGGACGCTCTAACAAATAAATGTCTCTGAAAATACCGTTATAGCGGAATTGGTCCTGATCCTCAAGATAGCTGGTGCAGGCCCATTTCGTAACCTCAATGATGATTTCGTTGATGCCGTCTTGTATGTAGGGCGTAATCGCAAATTCGCTTTGCAGATGGCTGCCGGTGGTATATCCGACATCCCGGCCGTTTATGGTAATGCGCGCACTGGAAGAAACGCCCTCTAACACAAGGTAGTAGCAGCGGCTGTCTTTGCAGGACAGAGAAAATGTGCGCCTGTAAATGCCCTTGGGGTTGATGTTGGGTACATAGGGCGGATCACAGGGAAACGGATAGTTAATATTTGAATAATTGGGGTGGTCGTAGCCCTGGTTTTGCCAGCAGGAGGGAACGGGAATCGAGTCCCATCTGTCGGCAAGCGCGTCAAGATCAGCCTTGTCGCCGTTCTCGAAATATTGAAAATCCCAAATGCCGTTTAGGGATATCACCCCGGCTTCGCCCGAGGGCAGATAATAGGGACGCTGTGCTAAGCGATTTCGCTGTGTTTGCGCTACATTTTCATAATATCTCATAACCATGCGTGACGTGTGAAAAGCCTGGTAAGGCATTCACTTTTTACGTCATTCTCCCTTTTGTTTTTTTGATTCTATCATGAATGGAGTCCGATGTCAATTCGCTCTGCCGCTTCTCTTGGCGGAATTAAATATAAAACAAGCCGCAAGCGAAAAACGCTTGCGGCTTGGGTGAGCAAAAAGCTTATTGGCAATATTTAGCCGTCGCTTCTTCTCTCATTTTATATTTTAAAATTTTTCCGGCTGCATTCATGGGGAAAGCTTTGACAAAATCCACATATCTTGGCACTTTGTGCTTGGCCATGCTGGCTCTGACAAAGTCTTTCATTTCCTGCTCGGTCATGCTCTCGCCGTCTTTTAAGACGATGCAGGCACATATTTCCTCACCGTATTGTTTGTCCGGCACGCCGATGACCTGTACATCCTTGACCTTGGGATTGGTATAGATAAATTCCTCAATCTCCTTGGGATAAATATTTTCGCCACCGCGGATGATCATGTCTTTCAGCCGGCCGGTGATTTTGTAGTTGCCCTCGGGCGTGCGGCAGGCTAAATCACCCGTATGCAGCCAACCGTCTTTGTCAATGGCAGCCGCTGTTGCTTCGGGCATTTTGTAGTAGCCCTTCATCAAATTGTAACCGCGGGCCACCATTTCGCCGTTGACATTATCCGGGCAGTCCTCACCGGTGTCTGGGTCGATGACCTTGCATTCAACATGGGGCAGGGCATAACCGACGGTTTCGCACCGTTCGTCTAACGGATCGTCCAATTCGCTTTGGGTAATGCCGGGGGAAGATTCGGTTTGTCCATAGACCGAGAGGATACCGGTCATGTGCATCTCATCAGGCTGGGCAGCGCGTTTCATCAGCTCGGCCGGACAGCCTGAGCCGGCCATAATGCCGGTTCGCATGTAAGAGAAATTGGTTTTGCGGTAGTCCTCGTGGTTCATCATGGCAATGTACATGGTGGGTACACCGTGCATAACCGTGATTCTTTCCTGATTGATGCAGGCAAGCGAGTTCTTGGCCGAGAAATAAGGCATAGGACACATGGTGGAACCGTGGGTCGAGCAGGCCGTCATGGCCAGCACCATGCCGAAGCAGTGGAACATGGGCACATGAATCAGCATGCGGTCGGCAGTGGAAAGATCCATGCGGTCGCCGATGCACTTGCCGTTGTTCACTACGCTGAAATGGGTGAGCATAACGCCTTTGGGAAAGCCGGTCGTGCCGGAGGTATACTGCATATTGCAGACGTCATGCGGACTGACCGCCGCGGCCATGCGCTTGACTTGCTCGATTGGCACCGAATCGGCGCGGGCCATGGCCTCTTCCCAGGTTAAACAGCCCCGCTGACGGTAACCAACCGTGATGACATTGCGTAAAAAGGGCAGCCGGCGGCAGTGCAGGGGTTTGCCCGGTTTGGTATCGGCCAGCTCGGGGCACAGCTCATCGATGATTTGCGCATAATTGGAATCCTGGCAGGATTCAATCATCACCAGCGTATGGGTATCCGACTGTTTTAACAGATATTCGGCCTCGTGTATTTTATAAGCGGTGTTCACCGTAACTAAAATCGCGCCGATTTTGGTGGCCGCCCAGAAGGTGATGTACCAGGCCGGCACGTTAGTCGCCCAAATAGCTACCTTGCTGCCTGCTTTTACGCCCATTGAGATGAGGGTGCGGGCAAAGGTGTCTACTTCGTCGCGGAATTCCGCATACGTGCGGGTATAATCAAGCGTGGTGTATTTAAACATGTACTGGTCCGGAAATTCCTCGGCCATGCGGTCCAACACATCCGAGAAAGTGCAGTTGATCAGGCTTTCTTTCTGCCAAACATAGTTACCGGTATGAATTTTGTTCGTGTAAAGAAATTTTTTCTCTTCCTTTTTATCATAACGGTTCATGAAATTGACAAAGTGGGGGAAAATAACCGACATGTCCTGCAGTTCTTCCATCCAGGCGGGGTCCCACTCCAGCGATAAAAATCCATCGTAGCTGACTGATTGCAGTGCGTTCATCAGTTCATCAAGAGGCAGGCTGCCTTCGCCGATTAAGCAAAATTCGGTCTTGCCGTCGATAATTTCAGAATCCCGGATGTGAACATGCTTGATATAAGCGCCTAAATTGGTAATGGAATCCTGCGCGCTTTCGCCGTTTTCGCGGTAAGGATATTGAAAATCCCATAACACAGCCAGATAGTCGGACGCATAATCGTTCAGCAGATTGCGCAGTCTCTCGGTGTTCGCATAGAAGCCCATGGTTTCCATCAGCAGAACAATGTTGTTTTCCTCTGCGATGGGCATGATCTCGTCAATAATTTGTTTGACCATGCGGTCTTTTTCTTCTTCGCCGGCCGTAAGGTCCTGCCCGATCGCGTGTATGCGGACATAAGGCGCCTTTAGGTTTTTCGCTGTGGTCAGACATTGCTTAATTTCTTCGCATTTTTCTTCTTTCGTCTGCGAAGAGAGCAAATCGGTAATCGAATTAATGCAGGGAATGGAGAGTTTTTTGCCCCAAAGATCGCGGTAGACAGCAGCCGCTGCTGCAGGATCGGCCGGTCCTCTTTTTTGTGTAAAAGCGGCCGCATGTATATTGTGAATTTCAATGCCGGAAAAGCCCATGTCCTGTGCGGCGAATACAAATTCATCCCAGCTGACATTGTGCCATCCTTTTGTCGAAAATGATAATTTCATCTTGTGAATATCCTTTCTGTAAAACATAAAAAACGGAATATGCCGGTTGAAAAGACAAGCGCTGCCTGTTTAGCTGTTGCCTTCATATACGATTTTGTTAATAGCGGCAATGTAGGCGCGGATCGCAGCGCCGATAATATCGGTTGAAATACCGCTGCCCGAATAGAGCCTGCCTTCATAACGCAGCTTGACAATCGCGCTGCCGACAGCTTCTTTTCCTTCTGTCACGGCGCGAATCTGAAAATCGTCTAATTCATAATAACTGCCGGCCACTTCTTCAATCGCGTTGAAGGCGGCGTCAATCGGTCCGTCACCGACGGATATGCCGGTCAGCATTTCGCCGTTTTTCTCAATTTTGATATGGGCTGTTGCGCTGATAATGTTGCCCGTGTTGATGACATAGCTTTCTAATTTATATGTTTGCGGTACCTGAAGGGCAGTCGAGGCGACAATAGCGTCAATTTCTTTAATACCAATCGGTTTTTTTGCGGCCACCCGCAAAAATTCTTCGTATACCTTGGCGCATTCTTCCTCGGCTAAATCATAGCCTAAGGTTTGAATGGCCGAAGAAATGGCGGTGATATCGTCGTTGGCATCGTAAACAATGTTTTCATCGTTATCGTCAGCTGTCTCCCGGTTCCAAACCGCGTTCATGGCGTTTTGCGAATTGGTAAAACGCAGAATTTGTTTCATGGTACGTGTGAGTTCAGTTGCTTTAATCGTGGCATAAATGCCGAGCGAATCGCCCCGCTGGGAAAGGATGTTGGAAAGGGTGACAATCTGCGGTGCGTCGGTGCTGTCAAACGCGGCTTTGATGCCGGCGGCGCCGACGCCGGCGGCCGTAATGGCCGATGCGGCGGCAAGACCTAAAGCGTCATTGCATAATACTTTCACAAATGTATCTTTGAGAGCGGGAATTTGGGCATACAATTTTTGTACAAACGCGGCAAATTCCTCGGGCAGCATAATGCCGGCCGTATCGCAAATGGTGATGCTGGCTGCGCCGGCACCGAGCGCTGTTTCAATGGCCTTCACTAAAAATTCAAATTCGGCACGGGTGGCGTCCTCAGCGCAAAATTCTACGTCTTGGCATAGAGAAGCACATGTGCGGGTCAGCGTTTCGATGGTCTCTAACATAGCGGCCGGTTTTTTGCGGGCGATAAACTCCATCTGCACGCTGGATACAGGCAGACTCACCACTAACCGTGGACGAACAGCGCCGCATACAGCCGACCATGCCAGTTCAGCGTCACTTTCGGTCATGCCGACCGGCAGCGATACGGCTGCATTTTTCACAGCGGCGGCAATGCTCTTGATGAGCAAAAGATCTGTTTTTTGATTGGTCATGGGTGAGAGCTCAATGGCACTGACATTTAATCGGTCCAGTGCTTTGGCAATTTCAATTTTTTCCTTGAAACTCAAGGAACCGTTTTCAGAGGCTTTCCGAATCGTAACGTCGGTTATGCTTACCTTTTTCATGATGAATTTTCGTTCCTTTCTAACTGACAGCGATTTTCAATCGCAGTTTTAAGTAAAATGATTGAAACGCAAATGAATAAAAAATCCCTGAGGCTCTAAAGCCTCAGGGACGAATCAATCGCGGTACCACCCTGATTACTGCATAATAAGCAGTCACTCTTGGATTCAATCAAATCCTCAGCCATGATAACGGGGCATCCGTAACCCTTTACTGTTGGTTCAAGGGTTATGCTCAGAAGTGAGAGCGTTTTACAGCAAAACCACCGATTCTCACCTGCCATCGGCTCTCTTTTGATTTGCAGCTGCAAAACTTAGCTTCTTCAATGCATTTCAATTTTTATCTATCATAGCACATTGAAAATGGCTTGTCAAGGCCTTTTTCTATTTTACTTTGGTAAAAAGTTCTTGACAAAAAGACAAAACGGTAATAACATATATGGGTAAGATAAAATGATGATATTCCGTGTACTGCCGGCGTATTTTGATGAAATATGTACGAAACAATATAAAAAAGCATATAAATGACTTTTTTGTTCAAGCGGTCTTTTGGCGGAACATAATCGAAAAAGGACTAAGTATATCACCTGTATTCATAGAAATAGGTATAGGCGGCGAGCAGATGCATGGGCAGTGCCTTGCTATGGAATTATATGTACGGAGGATTTTTTATTGTGAATGATTTTGTTATCTACGCAGATACCGCGTCAGATGTGGATGAAACACGAGCGAAAGACTATGATGTGCAGTTAATTAAGCTGCCCCTTACCATGGACGGTTCTCCATTAGATGGCGATATTGATACGGCCGTTTTTTATAAAAAACTGCGCGAAGGGGCAGTGGCTTCTACTTCGGCGGCCAACACAGCAACGCTGACGGATTTGTTTGAAAAGGAGCTTGCGGCGGGAAACGACGTGCTCTATATCGCTTTTTCTTCGGGACTGTCGGTGACTTATGGCTGCGCTGTTTTGGCGAAAGAAGAGCTGCAAGCGCGTTTTCCTGAGCGCAAAATCTGTGTGGTTGATTCTTTAGCGGCTTCCAGCGGATACGGACTTTTGGTCTATTATGCGTCTAAAATGAAAAAAGATGGTAACAGTATAGATGAGATCGAGCGGTTTATCATCGAAAATCGGCTGCATTTGTGTCACCAGTTTACGGTGGATGATTTGTTTTTCTTAAAGCGGGGCGGCCGCATTTCAGCTGCTACGGCGTTAGCCGGCAGCATGCTGAATATCAAACCGGTGCTGCATGTAGATGATGAGGGTCATTTAATCAATATCGGCAAAGCGCGCGGACGGCTTGCTTCCATCAAAGCGCTGGCTGATAAGATGGAGAGCACGGTGGTAAATCCATTGGCGCAAAAGGTCATGATCGGTCATGGAGACTGTGAAAAGGATGCACAGCTTCTGGCCGACATGATTCGGGATAAAATGGGCATCACGGATATAGAAATTTATGCGATTGGCCCTGTGATCGGCGCCCATTCGGGACCAGGCACCTTAGCCCTGTTTTATTTGGGAACGCAGAGATAAAACAAGATAAAGAGAGTGTAGATATGAAGATTAACGGAGATATTTTTCGCGACATGGTCATCAGCGCGGCAAACGCGCTCGACAATCATAAAGAAGAAATCAATAATTTAAATGTTTTTCCCGTTCCGGATGGGGATACAGGCATTAATATGAGCCTTACTATGAGCCAGTGCCGAACCGATTTAGATGATTTTGACGGCACCCTTTCCGATTGTGCTGAAAAGATTGCGGGGCTTATGCTGCGCGGGGCTAGGGGCAATTCGGGCGTTATCCTGTCAGTCTTTTTCAGAGGCATGGCCAAGAGCCTGAAGGATAAGACAGAGGCTGATGCGATAGATATGGCCAAGGCCATGAGCAAGGGCGTAGAGGATGCCTATAAAGCCGTTATGACCCCGACAGAGGGAACGATTTTAACGGTGATGAGAGTGTGCGCCGAACAGGCAATGGCGGTGGCTGAATCTACGTATAAAGAGGATGCGGTTGGTTTTTTCCGCTATTTGTTGTCGGTTGCCGTGGACACACTCGGCAAAACGCCGGATATGCTGCCTGTTTTAAAACAGGCGAATGTCGTTGATTCGGGCGGACAGGGCTTTGTGACCATTTTAGAGGGCATGCTGGCATCGCTTGAGGGCAATCCGGTGGTTTGTAACGGAACAGATGAGGGTGCTGAGCCGGCGAGCCTATCGACAGCTAATTTTGATCAGTTTGATACAGAGAATATTAAATTCTCTTATTGCACCGAATGTATCGTCACTAAGAGCGAAAAATATTTTGGTGAAGAAAAATCGGGCCGGCTGCATAAATATATTATGGGCATAGGCGACAGCGTAGTGTTTATCGAAAATGCTGATATGATTAAACTGCATGTTCACACCAACGCACCTGGTAAAGTGTTGAGCGAGGCGCTGAAATACGGTTCTCTGTTCACGGTGAAAATTGAAAATATGCGTAATCAGCATACGGCGCTGGTGAAAGAGAAACCGGCCGAAAAACCGAAAAAGTATGGATTTGTCGCCGTGTGTATGGGCGATGGCATCAAGGCTTGCTTTGAGGATTTGGGTGTCGATTTTATCGTTCATGGCGGCCAGACGATGAACCCGTCTACCGATGATCTTCTGCATGCGGTCAGTCAGGTCAATGCGGAAAACGTGTTCATTCTGCCCAATAACAAAAATATCTATATGGTGGCTAAGCAGGCTGAAGAGCTTTCAACCGATAAAAAGGTTATGGTGATTCCAACCAGAAGTGTGCCGCAGGGGCTCAGCGCTTTGATGGCCTTTGATGAAAACATAAACCCTGATAAGAATATGGACGCCATGCTGGACGCCATCGGCCTTGTCAAGACCTTTTCGGTCACCTACGCCGTGCGTGACTCTGTGATTGGAGAAAACACAATCAGCGAAGGAGCTGTGCTGGGTCTGGCAGAAGGGAAAATTGCCTGCGTAGCAGACAATGACCTTGAGTGTGTAAAGGCGATGACAGAGCGAATGAAAGACGCATCTATGATTACACTGTTTTACGGTGAGGATGTCTCAGAAGAAGAGGCCGCCAAAGCAGGCGATCTTTTGCGGGAAGCGGTCGGGCCGTATTGTGAAGTGGTTGTGCTGGGCGGCGGACAGCCTCTTTATCACTATATTATTTCTGTGGAATAAGAAAAGACGGGGCCTTGCTCCGTCCTTTTCCTTATCAAGTTTTTGCATGTGAGAAGGGAAAATACATGATGTCATATAAAATTTTAACCGATTCGGCCAGTAACCTGACGCCGCAGGATGCGGAAGATTTTAATATAGAGGTTGTTCCGTTTACCTTCAGCATGGGCGGCCGGGATTTTAAGTGCTATGCACCTGGCGCCGATCAGGCCGAAGAGCTGGCCCGCTTTTATGAATTGATGCGGGTCAAGGCGGATGTCAAAACATCAATGGTGAATGCTGATCGGATGTTAAGTGCCATTGAATCCATTTTTGATGCCGGCGAAGATGTGCTTTTCATTGGCATTTCGGGACAGATCTCGGGCACCATGCAGGCGGCCAGAGCGGCGGCTGAAGAAGCGATGGAGCGCTATCCTGAACGTAACTGCGTTGTGATTGATTCACTGTCGGCCTCACTCGGGGAAGGCCTGCTTGCCATTCGGGCGTCGGAAATGCAGAAACAGGGATTCACCATTTATGAAACGGCAACAGCGATTGAAGCGCTGAAAATGAAGCTGTGTCAGCAATTCACGGTGGACGATCTCTATTTCTTAAAACGCAGTGGCCGGGTGAGTTCGCTGTCGGCTTTTGCCGGCAGTATGATAGGAATCAAACCGATGCTGTATGGGTCTGACGCGGGTCGTATCGAGCTTTCCGGCAAGGTGCGGGGCCGCGCGAAAGCCATGGCGGCTTTGGCTGATACATTAGCGGCGCATTGCCAATCGAAAGATGATTTAATCGGCATCACACATGGCGATTGTGAAAGCGATGCACTTTTGCTGCGGGATATGATCGCGAGCCGGACTGGTGCTGAACATTTCATGATTCGTTGCTTTGATCTCTGTACAGGCGCGCATGCCGGTCCGGGTGCGCTGGCTGTCTTTTATGTTTCCAAAACGGGCCGGAATGTTGTGTCATGATTATTTGGCTGAACGGCGCTTTTGGTTCGGGAAAAACGCACACCGCGTATGAATTGCAGCGCCGGCTGCCAAACGCTTTTGTGTATGACCCTGAACACACAGGACGTTTTATTCGCGAAAATCTTCCGCTATCTATGAATGAGGACGATTTTCAGGAGTATTCCATGTGGCGCACATTTAATTTTGCTATGCTGGATTATTTGGCAGAGGGCTATGAGGGGGACATCATTGTACCCATGACGATTACAAACCCGCGCTATTATGACGAGCTTATCGGCGCCTTGTCGAAAAAATATGATGTTAAGCATTTTATTTTATATGCTGATAAAGAGACGCTGCTCAAACGATTGGCTTCGCGTATGGAGGGCAAACATTCTTGGGCGGCGCTTCAAATGGATCGGTGTATCCAAGCGTTTGATAAGGACATTACCGGATGTATGATCCATACAAGTGGCATGAGCCTTTACCAAGTGGTGGAAGAAGTGGCCCTGTTGTCTGGCAAGACATTGGAGAAGGACAACCGCGGCCGCATACACAAATTTTTTGATCGCATGGTGATCCGGTTGAAACATATAAACAGATAAGATGGCAAAAGTTTCGCCCGGGCGGGTGAGAGATATGATTGGTAAGCATTTTGTGAAATAATCGTGCAGATTGTTTTTTGTTGTCACTGTCTGCACTTTTGCTTGACAAGTCTGGTTTCGTATGGTAAAATAATACACGGCGCTTCGGCAATCTGGGATTTATAAACGGAGGGGTATCGAAGTGGTCATAACGAGGCGGTCTTGAAAACCGTTTGGGCTCACGCCCACGAGGGTTCGAATCCCTCCCCCTCCGCCAAAATAACCTTGTTGTTGGAATGAACAACAAGGTTGTTTTTTTATTCCCACTCATTATAGTAAAGGTTAAAGGGGGACGTTTCATGTACGATATTGAATCGGCAAAGGAGCAGTTTGGCCGGCTGTTGGTTAAACATTTAGAAAGAGCGGAAAGAATCAAGAATGATCAGGGTGCTACTGATTATCAGTCGCTTGATACCATTGTGATTGGCGCGTTAGGCGGAGACGGCATCGGTCCGGCTATCACAAACCAGGCGGTGCGAGTGATGAAACACGTGCTGCAAAAAGAGATCGAGAGCGGCAAGGTTGAAATTCGGATGATTGATGGTCTTACCATCGAGAAACGAGTAGAAGAAAATCGGGCGATTCCGGCTGCTGTATTAGACGAAATTAAGAAATGTCATGTTGTTCTGAAAGGTCCTACTACCACCCCGCGTAAGGGCGATCCGTGGCCGAATATTGAATCGGCCAATGTGGCTATGCGTAAGGAATTAGACCTTTTTGCGAATGTCCGTCCGGTTTCGGTGCCGGAAGAGGGCATTGACTGGACTTTCTTCCGCGAAAATACCGAAGGCGGCTATGCCGCCGGCAAGGAAGGCGTTGTAGCCAGTGAAGACGTGAGCATCGATTTTACCATTGCGACCACGCCCGGCTGTGAACGTATTATCAGAGCCGCCTTTGCCTTTGCCAAGGCAAACGGCAAAAAGAGAGTGACTGCGGTTACCAAGGCGAATATTATTAAAGCAACAGACGGCAAATTCTTGGATATTTTCTATCAGATTGCCAAAGAATATCCGGAAATTGCAGCTGACGACTGGTATATTGATATCATGACAGCGAAGCTGATTGACAAAAAACGCCGTTCTGATTTTGAGGTGTTTGTTCTGCCGAATCTGTATGGCGATATCCTGACCGATGAAGCAGCCGAGCTGCAAGGCGGCGTCGGCACGGCCGGCAGCGCTAACCTTGGTTCGCGTTATGCCATGTTTGAGGCCATTCACGGTTCAGCACCCCGTATGGTGCAGGAGGGCAGAGAAATATATGCCGATCCGAGCAGTGTGATCCGGGCTGCCGCTATGCTGCTGCGCCACATTGGCTATATCCAAGAGGCTGCTGCGATTGACAACGCTCTGGCAGCTCTTGCCGGTGCTGACTGCCCGGTCAAGATTACTGGCCGTGACACCGGTTCGACGAGCGAAGCGTATACCGATTATCTTATTTCTAAGCTTTGAGTCGATAAAAATGCAACCGAATCAAATAATACCCAATCTATGTGTATATAATAAACAATAAGAAGAAAATTTTTATACAGAGAGCAATCTGTTTAGATTTGTAAAGGGAGATTTGAATGGAAGTATTTGAAATTGTGGGCGATGTTTTACCCGAAGAGGTGGAAACATCGGCGGTGACTCTAATTGATTTTTATGCAGATTGGTGCGGACCATGCAAGATGATGGCACCGGTGATTGAGTCAATCGCGGCAGCTGAAGAGGCGACCGCTATGATCTGCAAGTGCAATGTCGATCAAAATCCGGAAATTGCATCAGCCTATGGTGTGATGAGTATTCCTACTTTGGTAATTTTAAAAGAAGGCGAGGAATACAGCCGTATGGTCGGGGTGCAAAAGCAGAGCACATTGACCGATGCGCTGCAAAAAGCGAAGGCAGAGTAAGTGGGCGCTGCATGTTGACGCCATGAAAAAGCGTACTTTTGGGGAGGGGCTGCATAAGGAAGCGGCTTCTCCTTTCTGCTTTGTAATCAGCCAGAAAGATTGAATTGTAGGGAAATTTCAAATTATAATGGAGGATTACGCAGTGAATAACATACAGGCAAAAGCAATAAAAATCGTCAACAGCGATTGGATGACCGCATTAAATATATGGCAGCAGGAAAAGCCTGCTGCTTTTCTGCGTTAAAAAGATGGAAAAAGCCATAGATTATTGATATAATATATATACTCAGAA
>JAAVYP010000029.1 GCA_022791195.1 Clostridiales bacterium
GCTCAAGGAAATATATATCCCCGCCGCCTAAACGTAAAAAAGCACAGTCCAAAAAAATCTGTCAAGGGTGCTTTCGCACCGCCTATGGCGGCATTGCCCTTGACTGATTTTCCCGGCTGTGCTAAAATCTTTGTGGCGACGGGGAATAAATTTTCCGATTGAGCCATGCAAGGTAGACTTGCATCGAGCCAAATCGACCCGAAGTCATTTTTCTGGTTGATCCGCTTTCTTTTCCGGCGGAGAAATAGACTTCTGTTGACTTTGCCATTCGTCGAGCAGTTTCAAAATTGTTTTTTTCATTTCCTGCGGCGTTTTGTCCTGTCCGAAATATTTGTTTAATTCTTGACTGGATAGTATCACTTTATCTACCTCCTTTTTTTCTTCAAGCATGATACCGTCAATTATATCTGGATTGAGCAGCTTTTTTTGATCAAGGTCACGAAGTCGCTGTGCTTGTGACAAGTTTGGGGATGATTGTTGAGCCTCAATGGCGAGAGCGATATACTGCTGATTTTTTTGCTGAATAAAGGCAAGTTCTACCGCAGGTGTAAATTTCAATCTGCCTTCGTCTGCCAATTTCAGTAATTCCGGTACAAGTTCATTGAGTTTGATATATCGTTGTACTTGCTTTACGGTCATTTTATTGCGTTGTGCCACAACTTCATTAGAACGCTGACCATTGCTATTGGCATCTCGCACACCCTGACGCTTAATGGCATCCAGTTGCATTTTCAGTACTTTAGCCTTTTCACTTGGCAAGATATTCTCACGCTGGTTGGTATTATCCTCTACCATTTGTGTAATAGCTTGCTCATCGGTAAGATTGCGAATGATACAAGGCATATCTGTGTAACCGGCAAGCTGACTGGCTTTTTGTCGTCTATGACCCGACACAATTTCATAACCACCGCCCTCACGAGGACGCACAATAGCCGGCTGGGTTACGCCTTTATCCTTGACGCTCTCCACCATAGCCCGCATTTCTTCATCATCTTTCACTTGAAACGGATGGTCTTTAAAAGCGTACAAATCGGATAGTTTTAAATATGTGATCTGTTCAGGTTTCTCTGAACGAGGTGCCTCCTTGGACTGGGGAGCAGTAACTTCTTTTTGAGTTGTTTCTTCTTTTTGTTTTTGATCTTTAGGCTTTTCCCCTTCCTTTGACTGTATTGGAGCAATCTTTTTCCTTTCGTCCGGCTTTCCTTTTTTGTCTGTTTCTTTCAAAGGTTCCTTTTGTATAGATGCATGAGTTGTAACCGGACGGATTGGCGTTGTCTGTTCGGCAGTCTTATCTATCGGCTTATTTTTGCTTTTTTCTTGATTAACAGTTGATTCCTGTACCTTTTTTGATTGAGGTTCTGGTTTAGGCTTTGTTACCGACTTTGATTTTTCTGGTTTGCCCGCAGAAGCAACTACTTTATCATTAGACAAGATTTTTGCCGTGAATGATTCAGCATTCAGTATATGCTGATCTGGCTTTTTGGAAACTGATTGATTTTTTTCGTTCTCTGGTTTATTTGGCGTATCTTTTGCCATATTGCTGCCTATACCTCCTTTTTTATTTTTAAATATAGGAAAGGGGCTGTTGATTCATCAGCCCTGAAATACCTCCTTTCTGCTTCGGGTCAAGTTGACCCGAGGATATGTCTATATACATATATCGCCCTTTGTCCATACGGGCATTATATAAACCTATTTAAAGAAATAAAACTTGTGATGATAGTTTCCCCTATATATTTTCTTCGGTTTACTTCTATTAAAACAGGGGGATGTAACCGATTAACTCGGGAGCGCGTCTGAATGGCATTCAGGAGGTCGAGGGTTCGATCCCCTTCGGGTCCACCATACCTGCGGTGAGCGACTTGCTCACTGCAGTTTTTCTTTTTTGCAGTCTCCTTTAAAAATGTGGCACACAAGCACTGTAAAGTGCCCGTTTTTTATTTTTTATCCTACCGAACACACCAGTTTGTATGACAGAACCGGCGTTTTTTATTAACGGTTTTATAAAAAACAATTACCTTTTAGGCTTCTTTAAAATGGAGACTCCCGTTCTTAAACTGCACTGATTGCCAAAGAGTTCTGTTCAAAGCTCATTTATCAAAATAAATCCGCTAATTCTACCATTCTGCGGTTGCTGTCAATTGAATTTATATATTCATTTCTTTGCTCACCTGCCATTGACAACCACAAAATCATCGTATATAATACAAAAAAATCACGATCGATGTCAACAGAGGGTAACACAATGAGAGAAACCGACGGACAACTGCTTGAAGAATATAAAAGAGTGGATAGAATTTGCCAAGATATGTTTTCCTGTCAATACGGAATCACCGAATATATTAACGAAATGGAGCGCACCGCTCCATACCAGCAGCTTCAAATATCCGGTTGGGACCAAGATTACCGCAGCTTAAAGCACATACGCTGGCTGCGCAATCAACTGGTACATGAAATTCATCCTGAAAGCAGCACATTTGCCGATATAGAATGGCTTGAAGATTTTCATCAGCGTATTGTCGAACAACAGGATCCGCTTGCAAAACTTTCCCGCTTTGAATGGGAACGAATCGACGAAAAGTGTTCGGCTGTGCCCGAATACTTTGACAATACAGAGGAGGAAGCTATTTTCGATATAGGAACGCCCTATTCGCAAGACTTCCCTGTCAGCTGGAATCGAAAACGTGCCCTTGCGGCAAGTATCATTCCTTATGCTAAAACCGTTATTTTTATCGTTGCCTTGATCGCTTGTTTATGCCTTGTCATAAATTTTTGGTATGAAAAATTTACGCTTCTTTTTTATTCTGCCACTTAGCCCGCCAACCAGTATATTTGCTAAAAAACCGCCATTCCAATGGTGGTTTTTTAACGCTTAAATAATCTTCTTAAAAATCATAAATTGGCATAGACATTTATATCATTCTATGATAGAATACGTAAATGCTATAAAACACACAAAGGCCTTGACAGGCAAGGATTTGCGCCTTGTCCGCCGGCCAAAACTATTTTTTTGGATTTTGCCCGGGCATTTTTGCCCGGGGCAGCTTTGCCTTAGGCGGCAGAAACGGAGCACGCTATGAATCGCACTGTAAAAGACATGACGCAGGGGAATCCCTTCTCTCTTATTATCGGCTTTGCCGTGCCCATGCTGATCGGCACGGTTTTTCAACAGCTTTACAGCATGGCCGACACCATGGTGGCCGGCCGATGGCTGGGCGTTGACGCCTTAGCGGCCATTGGCAGCACCGGCTCGATCAACTTTCTGATCGTCGGCTTCTGCATTGGTATGGCCAGCGGGTTCGCCGTGCCGGTCGCCCAGCGCTTCGGTGCGGGCGATTACAAGGCCATGCGGAAATTTGCTGCCAACTGCCTTTGGCTTGGGGCGGTGTTTTCACTGGTTATTACCTTTTTGGCCTGCTTCTTTTGTCAGGACATTCTCGTCCTGATGAAAACTCCGGGGGATATCTTGGACGGCGCCAACCGCTATGTTTTCTTCATATTTCTGGGCATTCCGATCACCTTTCTTTACAACATCCTTTCAGGACTGCTGCGGGCGCTCGGCGACAGCCGCACCCCTGTCTACTTTCTGATTATTTCGGGATTTTTAAATGTCGTTCTTGATATCGTTTCCATTCGCGTGTTCGGCATGGGGGTTGAGGGACCGGCCTTGGCCACGGTTATCTCCCAGCTTGTTTCATCGATTCTTTGCTTGATTCATATCATACGCAAATTTGAGATTCTGCATATAAAAGCCGACGAATGGCGGCTTGACAAGCACTGTATCGGCACCCTGTTCTCCATGGGTATTCCCATGGGGCTGCAATCCTCGGTGACGGCCATTGGCTGCGTCATTCTGCAAACGGCGGTAAACAGCCTTGGCTCACTGGCGGTTGCCAGCATGACGGCCGGCGACCGGATTATTCAACTGTTTTTCGCCGTGTTCAACGCGCTGGGCACAACGGTAGCCACCTATGCCGGCCAGAACATTGGCGCCAAGCGAGTTGACCGGGTCGATGCCGGATTACGAAGCGCTTTGATCATTTGCATGGTTTATTCGGTTCTTTCTTTTGTGATTCTGCTCTTTTTTGGCCGTCCCCTCATGCATCTCTTCATTGACTCAAACGAAGCAGAGTTGCTGAACCAGGGACATCTTTACATTCTGTGGAACAGCGGCTGTTTTATTTTTCTGACATTTGTACACATTGTACGCTCCAACATCCAAGGGATGGGCTTTGGCGCGCTCACCCTTTTTGCCGGACTGCTGGAGCTTGTCGCCCGTTCGCTGATCGGCATTGCCTTTGTGCCGGTGTTTGGCTTTACCGCCGTATGCTTTTCGGCACCCTTTGCCTGGCTCTTAGCCGACTTATTTTTGATTCCCGCTTATTTTTACTGCCGCAAAAAGCTGACTCGTATCTTTAAGCAGGATGAAGAATTAGCCGACATGACGCAAGACAACACCGCTCCGACGGTGACTGATACTTTGCTCAATCAAAACACGGACAGCGCACCAAGCGGCGAAGCGGCACAGAACGAAGAAGAGCCCGCCGACATGACGATCGGTTGATAAAACACAACCCGTGTTCATCGATCCATCAACAAATTCTTGGCTCCATTAATGAAAACAGCGCTTTTTTGTTGATTTTAGAATCAAAATGTAGTATAATTTACTATTGAGAAAAACTTAACGAAGAAAGGATTGAACGTAGCATGAAATATTCATCAGAAGTTGAAAATATGTGTCCTTTAGCCAAGGCCGCATATCATGGTCCCGCACCAATCCCGCAGGAGGGCAAATGGACCCAGGCGATGGAAATCAAAGATATTTCCGGCTTTACCCATGGCATTGGCTGGTGCGCACCTCAGCAGGGCGCCTGCAAGCTTTCGCTGAATGTGAAAGAAGGCATTATTCAGGAGGCACTTGTCGAGACAATCGGCTGTTCGGGCATGACACATTCTGCCGCGATGGCCTCTGAAATTTTAATTGGCAAAACACTGCTTGAAGCGCTCAACACAGACCTTGTCTGCGACGCGATCAACACCGCGATGAGAGAGCTGTTCTTACAAATCGTATACGGAAGAACCCAAACCGCATTCTCAGAGGACGGTCTGCCGATCGGCGCCGGTCTTGAGGATTTGGGCAAGGGCTTGCGCTCGCAAACCGGTACCACCTACGCCACCCTTGAAAAAGGTCCGCGCTATCTGGAGCTGGCCGAGGGTTACATCACCAAACTCGCCGTTGATGAAGAAGGCGCGATTATCGGTTATCAATTTGTTCACCTGGGCAAAATGATGGATATGATCAAAGGCGGCATGGACGCCGGCGAGGCATATAAAAAGGCAAGCGGCCAGTACGGACGCGTAGAAGAAGCCGCAAAACTGATTGATCCAAGACACGAATAATCTGGGAGGTAAAGAAATATGGCATTATTTGAAAGCTACGAAAGAAGAATTGACCAGATTAATAAGGAGCTTGCTAAACACGGCATTTCTTCGATCGAAGACGCAAAGAAAATCTGTGACAGCTATGGCGTAGACGCCTACAGCATCACCAAAGAAATCCAGCCCATTTGCTTTGAAAATGCAGCATGGGCCTATGAAGTCGGCGCAGCAATTGCACTGAAAAACCAAGTAAAAACAGCGGCTGAAGCAGCTGAAAAAATTGGTCTTGGCTTACAGTCTTTCTGCATTCCCGGTTCGGTTGCCGACGACCGCAAGGTTGGTATCGGCCACGGAAACCTCGGCGCAATGCTGCTGCGTGACGAAACCAAATGTTTTGCCTTTTTGGCCGGTCATGAATCCTTTGCCGCCGCAGAAGGCGCCATCGGTCTTGCTAAGAGCGCAAACAAAGCCAGAAAAGAGGATCTTCGGGTTATCTTAAACGGCCTTGGCAAAGACGCCGCTCAAATTATTTCCAGAATCAACGGCTTCACCTACGTACAGACCAAGTTTGATTATTACACCGGCAAGGTAAACATCGTCAAAGAAACCGCTTACTCCAACGGCGAGCGCGCAAAAGTTCGCTGCTATGGCGCAGACGATGTACGCGAAGGCGTTGCGATCATGCATTTGGAGGGTGTTGACGTTTCCATCACCGGTAACTCGACAAACCCCACCCGTTTCCAGCATCCTGTTGCCGGCACCTATAAAAAGGAATGCAACGAGCAGGGCAAAAAATACTTCTCGGTTGCTTCGGGCGGCGGTACAGGACGTACACTGCACCCCGACAACATGGCAGCCGGCCCCGCTTCGTACGGCATGACTGATACGATGGGTCGTATGCACTCAGATGCACAGTTCGCCGGTTCTTCATCGGTGCCTGCGCATGTAGAAATGATGGGCTTGATCGGCATGGGCAACAACCCCATGGTTGGCGCTACTGTTGCCGTTGCGGTTGCTGTTTACGAAGCACTGTCAAAGTAATCCGCACTGAAAGTGCTACCCTTGATATAACTGCATTTTTGGGGTATAGAGCTGCCTTAACTGGTGGCTCTATTTTTTTGCAAAAAATCGTTTTTTAGGGTAAAGATTCGGGTAAAAACATGGTTTGTACCCCTTTTGTACCCCAATTTGTTGACAGCGAAAGTATAATCTCGTATAATATAGACAAAAAAATATCAGAATGATTTGTTTGTTTTGCTATAGGAGATAAAATATGCGTTTTAATAAGTATTTAACGCTCTATCATTGGTGGATATTATGAGTATTATTAAGAGTTACAAAATAACAATAGCAGCATTATTAGCACTATCATTAATCATGACTTTTTGTAGTGGATGTAGCAGTCATCGGGTCAGTTTTGAGCAATCTCGTAAAAATTTTGCAAAATATCAAGAACAGATAGCCGAAGTTTTAGAACGCCATACTTCCGATGTTGAGGTGCTTGATGAAAACCTTGATTTAAAAGAAAATGGCGGAGTACGTCTCGAATTAAGGTATAAGATTGACAAGCAAAATATCTCGATTTATTTGGATAATTTGTATGGATATGAAGATTTCAGCTTATCTGTTAGATTAGATTGTTCAAATATAGATTCACATAAAACCGGGATTGATTTAGAGCAAGTTGTTCAATTTTTAGATGTGTTCTCGGGCTATGAATTTACAGAAGAAGAGCTATTATCGGTAATCGATGCGCCAAATGGCAAATATGAAATGGGGGATCGTATAGAAAGTGACATAGTTGCCAAATATAAGCCCATCAATTTTATGGAAGATTGGCGGGTGTCCTATCGAATTGCTGAAAAACCCGATAATCTAAAAGGAGATGAGAATAACGCAGATTATTACGAAAAGTTAGTAGTTTGTGGATTAACAAAATGAACATGGATACTATACAAAACAAATAAGCGCTGACAGCAGCAAATAATTATTTGGAGGATATCATGTTTAAAGTAGACAATTTTTCGTGCTATTGCTCATGCAGTACGTATAATTTAAAAAGATATCATACAGCGTGTAATGAACTTTCATATTGTTTTACGCCAAATATTTATATATTAAAGGGTGATATTGATATGGGTGCGCTGGCATTTGTTTGTGCTATATCAGATAAGAAATCTAACGTAATTTGGCATACGTCCCCCAAGCTCCAGTTAGAGGATCAAGAGATTCCTGTATCAAAAGCACATACGATTGCTTGTCAGCTCGATATTTACAATGGCTATCGTAAATCAGAAAAAAATATAACCTTTTACAATGCTATTCAGAGAAAAATAAAAAAGCATCATTTCGTGGTTAGTGCCGAGCAGTTATTTGAAGATTTTGACGTTCCAGAGCACATGATTCATCGTAAAATTCGTGGGTTAGGAAATTTTTATTGGCCGGTATATCGGGCGATGAGTGGCTTGGTTGAGGGGAAAAAGGTATTCACAACTCAGTGGTTTGGCCGGTATGGGTTTAACAGTTTTGTGTTAGAAAGAACAGGGCGGGCATTGGTACGTTATGGTTGCATATTGATCGTGCCCTCCAGCGCACGCAATGAGTTTAGCGAGGATTGTATTTCCCTTGAGATGGCGTCGTTATTTAATCATCCTGAATTAAGGGAAAAATATGGTAACTGAGAAGTAATCGCAACAGTGGCACGCAAAAGAGCTTGCGTAATGGCTGGGGCAAAGTTAAAGCTCAATTATCGATTTTTCTATGAAAGCTTTTCCAAGTGATGTGGTGCGCAGGAAGTCGTGGCTTTAAAGTGGCTGCTAAAATAAGTGTTAAGGCAGGAAAAACGGTAAAGTATTATATATGGGGGACTACGAAGATAAGACCCAAGGTTACTAAGTTTATTTGGGGAGATATCGTGGATATTTCCATTAGTCGGGTTCATTGTTCAGAAGATCGTTTATTAGATATCATAGGTCTGTTTGAATATGAGAATGTGATTATTGAAATTGGTGATGTTGAAAAAGACAGTCTTCTTTTTCAGACAATAAAAACCCTTAGTATCAATTATACGACATCATCGTCTGATGATTTGCCGTATACTGATGTTGTTTTAAGTATAAACGGATGTAATCTTGAGGAACTAATACATTACATCATTGCGTCAGAATGCGAATCATTTTCAATCGAAAGAGTGGGAGATCATATTGAGTGGGAACAACATCTGCATACTCGAAGCAATAAACGACAACTAATAAAGCGTAAAATTATTAAACTGAGAATAGAAGTTATCACTAATGAATCACAAATCGATATCACTTTTCACAAAGATACATATAACACAAAACAAGTAATATTAAAAATGAAAGAATGGTTTTGTGCAGATTAAAAGTTAATATGCGTTAAGCATTTTAGCAGCTATATGTAAGTTTGAGGAGTATCCTGACAAGTGCTGTGGTATCACAACAGCAATGCTTGCTGGTTCATGACAGGTACATCTAATACGTGTAGATGATTTATGAATATTCAAAACCGAGGGAGTGATTTTGGCCCTTAAGTGAGGAAACAGTCGGAGGATTTGATGAAACTGCATATGACAAAAGAAACACAGCGTATCATAAATCATGAAGATACAATGCTTGAAACATATGCTAAGATCATTAGTAGCTATTCATCATTGTTTGATCAATACGAGTGTTCTCTTGAAGTTAGACTTTTTTGGATAGATTTTTCTACCCAGAAGTGCTCTAACCATCGTTTACCGTTTCATATTGGTTATGCGTGTTATGTATGCTGTGAAGTTCAGAGAGACGGCAAAGAAGTACATGTAAAAAGTATTGATGGCGAAGCGGACTTTTATTCATTATCAGCTACCTGGATGGTATCATCAATAGAAAGGAAATTTTTTAAAACAAAGGTATCACTATATTTAGACACTGATGATATTGAAAACGACATGAAAGAATTGTTTAGATTGTTATCTAATCGTTCATAGAATATGCTATATGTATCACCATATCAGTCGTAGGCCAACAGTTTGGTGGGACATGGATGAGTGTATTAAATTTGTATGATAAAAGGTAAGATAAATGATGCTTAATCATAATGAATATTTAAATTATACGTTACCTAACGATTGGTGTGCAGAAGAGGATATAGAAAACCTTCTTCTGTATAATCCAAGCGGTAATGGTGCGATAACAACATCTTTTTTCAATGTCCTAAATACCAAAGAATCTCTAGATGAGCAGATAAGCATATTGGCTAAAAGATTTATTGATCAAAATAATATAAATCTGCATTCTCCCTTAGTACTCTTTAATAGAGATAGCAAGACAATTTTGAACGGAACAGGCACAACAGCCGATGGTTTGTTTATAAAATTGTGGGTTGTTGCTAAACACCCGAAAATCGTGTTTGCTACGTATCAAAGTGAACAAAAAAGTGCTGAAGTGAAAGTATGTGATTCTATTATCGATAGTTTCCAGTTCGTATTTTAGTCATTGAGATAAAAAGTTTTCAGAATATTCCTGACAAGTGCCGTGGTATCACAACAGCAATGCTTTCTGACTTATTGGCGTTTTGGCAACGGAAAAAATTGATATTAAACAAAAGAGTTATTGTTCAGAAATTAAAAACTCAAAACAATGCCTACTCATTTAGACAAGAAATAGGTCAAAATCATGCGACCAAAATTGTTGCAGAAACAATATACAAAACCAAATAAGGAGATAGCTGTGAAAAATTGTTGCACAATCTATGCTGAGATGCACCTAATTTTTGATAATGATTTCGATGTATATTCCATATCACAAAGGTTAGGAATTGAAGCAACTGATTGTAAAATACGTAAAGAAACCCAAATATCGCCTTTAACCAACAAACATATAGAAGGTTTTTGGACATTAAAGACGGAAGAGAAAAAGGAAACAGACTTAAAAATAGTTCTAAATGATTTAATGAGCAAAATTGTTTGCCGACTATCTGAAATCAAAAAAATTTGTGATGAAAATGAGGGAACAGTAGTTTTTGATATTGTTCCATTTTTCAATAGCAATCATAAACCTGCATTATATTTTGAAAAAGAATTTCTTGATGTTGTACATTATTTGAATGCAGAAATTCAAATAGATATGTATGTGGAATAACTTATTACTTTTATTTATAACGAAATAGAAAAGTTCCCAGCAAACAATGAAAGTGTTCAACTAACTCAGCTGGTGAAGATCATGAAATAACAGCAGCACCAGGCGAGACTATCGGAATGGCTATCCGAAAAAGATAGAGAGCTAAAAAAGCTTTTCCGAAAAACAAGTCGAACACTGAAACGCAACAGATTAAATAAAAATACTTGATAAAAGTAATCTCGGTCTATTTCATCCGAGATCACAAAAAAGCCGGACAGTATCCACTGTCTGGCTCTGATTTTTACGCACCATGCATCTGCAGCGTAATTGCCATTCAAATGCATCAACCCGCCGTTCACCGTTTTCCACAAACACGAAGTTGTTCATTAGCAGTCCGTCATTGAGATTGCACTTACTGATTGCATTGATATTAGTCCTCTAAAACATTTAGCAAAGACGATTCATATCGCTTTTTTCCGGTTTATTTCAGTTTGTTTTCTATTTATCTGAGAAAAACGACTTAAATTTAAAAAAATGAAAAAAAAGAAAGCACGTAAAATCGTACTTTCTTTTTGGCTCCCCCTGCTGGGCTCGAACCAGCGACATCATGATTAACAGTCATGCGCTCTACCGACTGAGCTAAGGAGGAATATGATGTTAGCACTGAGTTATTTTCCCGGGCCGTCGCCAGCCAAGTATTTTCACCACTGCGGAGCTTAACGTCTGTGTTCGGA
>JAAVYP010000030.1 GCA_022791195.1 Clostridiales bacterium
GATTTTCATAGGTTGTTACCTGACCCGCTTTGTCTAATAATCGCCACGGTGCATTTTGAGGATTATCTAATTTACCAGCGGCACCAAAAATACTGATAATAATAATACCGGCTCCGGTAACCATCAGCGCGTCGGCAGTGGCCGGTTCGGCCAGACCGCTTTTGGTTCGCACGGGAATGCGAACCGCTTTTAATACTTTAGCTTTGCCAAAAGCGGCGTCTAACACGCGAATGATAAACATTTTATTTCTTTTATGGGTTGCGTAAAGAGCATCAACTTCTTTTTGTGCGTTGATGTTTTTTACTATTTTATAGGTAAAGATAAGTATAATAATGACTAACGCTGTAACAACAAGAAATATAATCCCATTTTTCATTTTTTTACATATTATTTCAGCGAATTGATATAATCAATCAAATCGGAAACTTTTATCATCTTTCTAAAATCTTTTTCATTGATTTCGATTTCAAACTCTTCTTCACAAGTAAAGGCAATATCGGCAAATTCAAGGGAATTGATGCCAAGGTCTTTGGAAAATTCAGATTCAGGGGTAATTTCCTCTACGCTGATGCCAGCCGCATCGGCTAAAATTTCCATAATTCTATCCAGCATTTGTATGTCTCCTTATTTCTTATTTTAGTATATATCGTTTAATTTTTTTGGTGGTTGTTTTTTCAAATTCGGTTTTTCTGATTTCAATTTGATGAACCTGTTTGAAAGGCGGCAGATTTTTATTAATGTTATCAACTTCATCTTTGATTTTTTGATAAATATCTTCATCAGACACGTTTTCAAACAATTCCATTTGCGGATAAATCAGGGCGGTGATGAGTTGTTCGCCTGACTCACCAGCTCTTTCAATGACCACGGTTTCGGCAATCAATTCACTGTGCAGTAAATGCTCTTCAATTTCTTCCGGAAAAACATTTTTTCCGTTGGAAAGAATAATCAGGTTTTTCTTACGCCCTGTAATGAAAATATTGTTTTCTTTATCGATATAACCAAGATCGCCTGTTCTAAACCAGCCGTCATCGGTGAATACTTCACGCGTGGCTTCTTCGTTTTGATAATAACCAAGCATTACGTTATTACCGTAGGCTAAAATTTCGCCAATTCCGTTTTCATCCGGCTGATCAATTTTGGCCTGGCAGCCGGGAACCGGTTTTCCGGCTGAGCCGTAAACGATATCTAACGGTTTGTTTACAGAAATCAGCGGGGCACATTCGGTAATGCCATAGCCTTCATATACATGAATGCCAAATTGATAAAACGATTTAACGATCTCCCGATCTAACGGTGCGCCGCCGCAGATAATGTTTTCTAATCTGCCGCCAAAGGAGGCAATAATTTCAGCAAAAACTTTGCGGCGTATGTCAATGCCGAATTTTAGTAAAAGAGAGGTGAGCTTAATGCCCATGTTCACCTTTTTCTCCATGCCTCTTTTTTTAATTTCCTTCCACATGGCTTTGTGCATGGTTTCTAAGAAAAGCGGCACTAAGATAAGCGAGTCGGGCTGTACATTTTTTAAATTGCGCGTTACATATTTTAAATTATCATTCAAATAAGAGGTTGCGCCTAAATTCGTCAAAGCAATGTGACCGCAGGTGACCTCATAAACATGGTTCATGGGCAGCACGGACAAAAAGGTGTTGTGTTGATCATAAATAACACTTTGGCACGAGTCATTTGCGGCGGCTGTTAAATTTTTCATGGAAAGCATGACGCCTTTGCTCGTTCCTGTGGTACCGGAAGTAAAGAGCAGTGTGCACATGTTTTCAAGCTGTATAGGCATGGTATCAATGTCTGTTTTGCCTTCTTGATATAGCTTGCTTCCTTGTGCGAGCAGTTCCTCATAGGACAGTGTGTTTTCGGCATCTGCCCCTTCGGGCAGTACGGGAATTAAATATTTGGTATGCGTAAGCTTGTCAATGTGATGAATAATGGTATCATTCATGCTGGGCATATAAACAACTGCAACTGCCTCGGCTCGATTCAAAAAGTTGACAATTTGATCAATTTGCAACTCTTTATCTAAGGGGACAATAACGTTGCCGGTAATGGTTGCCGCATAATAAGTGGTCATATAGGCCGGATGGGCTTCGCCAATCACGGCGATTTTTTCGCCTTTCCATCCTTTTTCTATAAAAGCGGTTCCTAAATGAACTACATTTTTTTTCAGATCATTGTATGTATAATGAAAGTCCTTTTTGGGATTGGGCGAAGCATATAGATCCTTATCGCCGTATCGCTCAGCGGCTGTATAGACCAATTGACGAAAGTCCGTAATTGTAGTAAGAGTACGTTTATCCTGATATTTCATATCGATTGACTCCATTCTAATCTTTGCTGATAATCCACCCTCTATTATATAAAAAAGGGCTCTGCTTGTCAAGCAGAGCCGCCTATAACCGGCACAAATATTATGCTTTGTTCATAAAAGGGAGGAAAAAGAAAAAATATAAATGTCTGCTTTTTGCATAATTTCGTTTTTTTCCTGCTCAGCCGATTTGTCATAAACACCCACGGTGACATAACCGCCGCGCTTAGCGCTGGTAACGCCGAGCAGTGTGTCTTCAAATACAGCACATTCGGCAGGCGTTTTGCCCAAGCGCTTGGCGGCTAAATGGTAAACATCCGGACACTCTTTGCCGGTTGCTGTTTCTTTTGTGGTGGCAAAGGCCGAGAAAAGATGTGCAATCTGATTGTTTTGCAGGGCAGGCATGAAAAGTTCTTTTGCCGAAGAGGTGGCCACGCCTAAAGAAATACCTCGTTGGTATAAGTTCGTTAAGTATTCCTTAACGAACGGCTTTAGGCGTATTTCTTCTGCATAAGCAAGGCGGGCTAATTCTTTCCATTCCTGTATAATTGCCCAGGGGGAGTCTGAAAGGCCAAAACGGGCAATCGTGTATTGGGCTGCTGCTTCAAATTCCATAGTGCGTACGGTTTCTGTATAGTCTGGCGGCATGGGAATACCGCGTAAAGAAAGAAATTTTTCATCAATCTGATCCCAAACCTGCATAGAATCTAAAATGGTACCGTCCAGATCAAAAAGAGCGCCTTTTATGTTTTTTAACTTTTCCATATCGATAACAGCTCTCTGGCGGCTATTTCCGGATTTTCTTGGGCTACAATAGCCGAAACCACGGCAACGCCATCAACTCCTGTGTTTTTAAAATGTGCGATTGTCTGCCGGTTCATACCGCCGATTGTGACGATTGACAGCGAGACCGACTGTCGAATAAGCTTTAATTCCTTGGCAGAGACCAAATGTGCGTCTGTCTTGGTTTGGGTTGCATACATAGCGCCTACGCCTATATAATCAGCTCCGTCTTTTTCGGCCTGCACAGCTTCTTCGTGTGTTGAAACAGATACGCCAATTAGCATATCCGGCCCAACAAGCGGCCGGAGAATATGGCAGGGAAGGTCTTGCTGGCCGACATGCACGCCCTCGGCACCAAGGGCAAGCGCGATGTCAACCCGATCGTTAATAATCAGCGGAACATGATAAGCGCTCGTTATTTGATGAACCCGCTTGCCTATTTCATAAAATTCTTGGCTTGAACAGCTTTTTTCGCGCAGTTGAACCACAGTGACACCGCCCTTGAGAGCTGCTTCTACGCATTCTTCAATCGTAGCGCTGGTCATCAGTTCACGATCAGTGCAGAGATAAAGCGAATAATCAACAGTTGGCTTCATAGGTGATCTTTCTCCTTTCTTCTAATATGGCATCGTCGATTTGGCTGAGCGCATCAATGATACCGATATGCAGACTGCCGGTTCCTGTTTTTTGGTGTTTTTCGTAGGAGATTTCACCTGCAAGACCCATCGAAATGACCGCATGACAGGCGGCTTGAAAAGGATCTTCCAGCGCGCCTGCGTACGCGCCGATTATACCCGAAAGCATGCAGCCGGTACCGGTGATTTTGCTCATAGCTGGCACACCGTTGTGAATGCGAGCCATTCGTGTGCCGTCGGTGACAATATCGACAGCGCCGGTAATCACGCATACGCAATGATATTTTTGAGCCACGGCTTTTGCGATGGCTGGTGCATCGTTGTTCTGGTCTTCTTCGCTGCTGTCAACACCGCGTGTGGAGGAAGAAATTCCCGCAATAAAAGACATTTCAGAAAGATTACCGCGAATGATCGTGAACTGAATTTCCGCCAATAGGCGCTTTGTGGTTTCGTTGCGCAGGGAAGAGGCACCCGCACCAACAGGATCAAGAATCACAGGAATTTTGTTCGTGTTTGCCGCTTTTCCCGATTTGATCATCGAGGCGATGGTGCGCTGATTGAGGGTGCCAATATTGAGAACAAGGGCTTGACTGATTGCGGTGATGTCGGCACATTCATCTATGTCATCGGCCATAATAGGCGATCCGCCGCAGGCAAGCAGAGCGTTG
This sequence comes from Clostridiales bacterium, assembly GCA_022791195.1. Classification (GTDB taxonomy): domain Bacteria; phylum Bacillota; class Clostridia; order Oscillospirales; family CAG-272; genus CAKSEI01. The sequence goes on from JAAVYP010000030.1 coordinate 4,404, forward strand.
GCTACATCATTTACCGTAACATAATTGGTGATACAGTGGACTAAAGGAACTTTTTTGCGTACAGTTTCATTGGCTTTCATGCTTATTTATCTCCTTGCTTTATTTCGTTTTTTGTGCCGGCCATTTCCCAGAAATCGAGTTCATGCCGACTGGCGGCGCGAAAGATTGCTGTTAGCTTTTGCTTTCGCTTGGTGTCAAGCGGCTCGCACACCTCGTCGCAGTATTGAGTCCAAAATTGACAGGATTCTTTGTAACCCTCTGATGTATAATCGCAAACCAGCGGGCCGTATTGACTCTTTAAGACAGCAGGATAGTTAGCTAATAGTGTTTCAAAAACGTAGGCATAGCCGAGCATGCAGGGCATGACCGCCATTAAAATTTCAGGAATTTCTTCTTGCTTTGCTGTATCCAACAAGAATTGTGTATAGGCGGTACAAGCAGGCCTTTTCGAGTAATTTTCAATGGCATCATCGGTAAGCCCCCTTTCGGCAAGATAGCATAGACGCGTGGCGTTTTCACTATCATTGACATAACCCAGTACCGAGTAAAACACCTGCATTTCTCGTAAACTGCGGCTTTTGACCATTCCCATGGCAAATGCCTTGAGATAGTCCCGCAAATAAAGACTGTCCTGTATGATATAGTCTAAGAACATTTCTTTTTCAAGTGTGCCGCGTCCCATCTGTTCAACAAAAGAACAAGAGGCGGCTTCCTGCCATAGCGGCATGGAATCAGCAATCACGCTTTCCATAAATGTCATTTTAACCTCCATTCTGCCGCACTTAATCGCAGAGCAATTAAGTGCGCAGCACAAAATAGTAATGAAATTTGACTGTGTTTCCCGTGGAAACAAGGCCTCATTTTTAAGTCGAATTTGCGCGTGAAATAACCTCACAAAAAGTCTGATTTAATGTGATTTTCACGCTATTGTCTCCTTTTTAATTGTAAAATTGATAAAAATGATGGGTGGGACCGCAGCCCTTGCCAAGCGGCAGTGCGTGCGCAATGGCGCCGGTGACATATTGTTTCGCCTTTTCGACAGCTTTGGGCAGTGCTTCGCCCTGTGCTAAATAGGCAGTAATAGCACTGGAGAGGGTGCAGCCGGTGCCGTGGGTGTTTTTGGTTTGAATACGCTTTTCTGTAAAGGTATAGATGTTTTGGCCATCGAACAAAAGATCGGTTGCGTCACCTGCTGCGTGACCGCCTTTAATCAGCACGGCTTTAGCACCAAGAGCGGTGATTTTTTGGGCCGCGATTTTCATGTCCTCCAGCGTTTGTATGCTCATGTCAGCTATTTTTTCCGCTTCCGGAATGTTTGGCGTCAAAAGAGAGGCAATGGGCACGACCGTGTGAATGAGTGTGTCGATTGCTGTTTCCTGCATTAGCGGGCATCCGTTTTTGGCGTACATCACCGGGTCAATGACAATGTGTTTTGGATGATATTGTGTTAATTTTCGAGTGACCGTCTGCATACATGCAGGTGAGGACAGCATGCCGACTTTGACGGCGTCCGGCACGATATCTTCAAACACGGCGTCTATTTGATCGGCGATAAGTTTAGGTGAAATATCTTGAATTGAGATGACACGGCTTGTGTTTTCTGCCACGACAGAAACAATGACGCTCATGCCGAATATGCCGAGGGCCGACATGGTTTTTAAGTCAGCCTGAATGCCCGCGCCGCCGCTGCAGTCAGAACCGGCAATGCTGAGTGCTGTTTTCATAGGGTAAACTCCTTTCATCAATGCTTTTTTGGATTTGTGTTTTGAAATGATGCAAAGAGCCTGCATGCAAAGCGCCGGTTTGCTGACAACAAAAAATACTTGCTGCCATAGACAGCAAGTATTGTATAGTTTAAAGAAAGGTGTATGCTTTAAAGAATATACAGCTGCTCCCTACGCTGGTGTTAGCCAACAGGTTCAAAGGGTCAGGTTTTACCTTCTCAACTCTTGCGAGTCCC
>JAAVYP010000084.1 GCA_022791195.1 Clostridiales bacterium
CCCAGAGCATTGAATACAATTCAGATTTCTTCACAGCCATAGCCCTCTTTTATCTCCATTCTAATAAGTTATTTTTTAACATACTCTATCATTCGATAGCACTCTTTCCGCTTTTTACCCATGCATCTAATTCAGAGGATTTAAACTTCCACTTCTTTCCAATTTTATGGGCAGGAATACCTGTGTCTTTTTTTATCCAGTCTCTAACTGTAATAGGCTTAACGCCTAAATATTCTGCGGCTTCTTCAATGCCTATCCATTTGTCATTCATCATTTCATTCACTATTTTCACCTCGTCAAATGTTGATGGTTACAAAACTCCTTTTTATATTATATCACCATTTTCATCTGTTTTCAATGGTTTATATTATGTTTCTTGATGTTTAGTGATGTTTGAGGCAAAGGAACCATGACAAAAAATCCGAGAGCCAGAAGAATACCTCCAGCTCTCGGAATGTTATGCTTTCAAGCTATATCAGTATTCAATTGATTATAAGTATTTCTTGAATGCTTTCTTCATTTTCATAGCCACATCCATCGCCCAATCGAACTGTTCAGACCACTTATCCTTATTATCAAAATCTGCCAGATGGGATATAAGGATTCTGCTGGCTTTCTTGTCAGGTAATTCTCTCCAGTCAAGTTTCATATCCATGTCCGTTTCAATCTCGCACTTATGAGAGTAAAATTTATGGAACAGTTCTTTATCATCGGAAATATACCATTCCACAACAATCTGATTATCCTTGCGAATCTGATTGATGCTGATATGACAAGCGGAAGAACCGACGCTCATGGTCATCCAATGGTCAGTACTTGCTTTTCTCTTGTTGAACTGCTTTGCAAATGCGTGGTGTTGGAATGCATAATCATTGAAGGCAACCCAATAATCATATCTTGCTTGCAACGTAGGAGAATTGCTGGTATTACGCTTGATTTCCTTTGTCCAGTCATTCGGCTTTTCTACCACTTCAAACTTAACGGCAATATCAGAACTGCCGATTTGATACAGCTTAATTTCAACCAGGAAGAAAGCAATATTCTCGTCGGTGTGGTTATTCAGCCACTCAATTGCAGAGCGATGTTCTTCTCTTGCTCTCTTGACAACCCAAATTACAATATCGGCAGATTTGCCGGACGCATATGTAATCAATTTGCCAAGGTGGTCATGGTTGGTATCTTCAAGCTGATTCTCGATGATGATTTTTCTGTCTGTTCCAGTTTCAGTAGCATAAATATCTACATTGAAATCTCCAACGCTGGACTCAGTCTCATCGATGGTTATCTCCAAGCCAACGGCATCCGCCAATAACGCAAGATTATCCTCTTCTGCAAGCCAAGGAGTGAAGTCCAATGCCTCATGCGGCCATACCTTTCGCAAGTCTTTTATTTCTTTCAGTTTTCCTAAATTAATCAACTCTATTCCTCCTTGCCGTGCAATTAACTATTCTATCAACTCAACAATCGGCAAAATCATCTTGTCCACTCGACTTTTCCTATTTTCAACCTGTCAACTCAACCTATCATTTTCGCCATAAGTCGGCTGATAAATCTTCCGTTCCGCAGCCATCAAAGCAAGGTACCTTTTTCCCGGAAACGCCTTGTTTTCAAGCCTTTTTCGGTATTTACTTCTGTACTTTTGACATCAACACTACGCACTCCACATGTGTCGGAGCTACTATGTAAACACAATTTTTCAGTCTCGTCACTCGTATAGGAACACAATTCTGCGTCATTATGTACAGCCGCAGCGTTTTTACGCTTTGGCTTAAAATCCTTTCCATTAATATTAG